>NZ_JAJDWC010000054.1 GCF_022825805.1 Phaeobacter sp. | reverse complement strand
TCGTTTCATACTCTGCCTTCATGGTGTCTGCGAGCGCCGCAAGATAAGCCTCGCGGGTGGGGAAAAAGTCGTTTTGCAGAAACAGCGAAATCACCCCGGGCGATGCTGCGTTCATGAAACCGCGCTCCGCGCCGTGCCGCGACATCGCGGCTGTCAGGTTTGCAATGTCTTTTTGCAGTTCGCCCTGACCTTTGGAGCGGACCTCCCCGGTGCACATGGGGCGGGCATATTTCGGGGTGCCGCCCTCTTTGGCCAGCCGATCCAGAAAACCGGGGAACAGTTTCAAATCCGCGGGCGCATTGCGTGGGCTGTCCCCGGAAAATCCGGTGTAACGATCCTTCACGTAGGTGGCGTATGAAATCTTGGAGGTTTCGCCATCGCTGACGATATCGATGCCAGCTTCGACCTGTTTGCGGACAGTTTCATCGACCGCGGCGGTCATGCAGGCATCAAACGCGTCTTGATCGTAGGGGTTGCCCTGTTCGCGGGCAAAAATGAAATCCACCACGTCCTGTGAACGGGGCAGGGAGCCGACATGCGTGGTTTTGATCATTTGTGTTTCCCTCGGCGGTTCGCGTATTTGAGGGGGCTTGTGCCCCCTCCGATTTTGTTTCGGCCGTGTCTCGGCCCAAATGGGCCGGGGCTCTGAGGACCAGAGCCCAATGGATCAAGGCCTGATGGAGAAGGGCTAGATGGATCAGGCCCTCATCCAGGTCAGGCCCCTGTCCAGGTTGCCCCGGCTGGATCATCTGTGGCGGTGATGCGGTACAGCCCAGCCTGACCGGTCATCGCAGGCTGCGCGCTGTAGCTTTCGCCAGGCAGCACCAGAGCGGTGTCACCGGCGGCCAGCGAGACATCCACGTCATCAATCGAAATGGCCCAGTGACCGCTGGCAGGCATCAGAACAACGGGTTTTTGCGCGGTGATCTTCTCGACCACTGCAGATCCACGGCCGAGGAAATCCACATCAAAACCAGGCTTGTCTTTGATGATGCCATCCTCGCCAATGACCCGGGCAGGTTTGGTCGCGGACAAGGCCATCAGATCCCAATAGCGCGCCACATATTTGCCGATCACGTCCTCGACGGGCACCTCCGGGTAGGCAGTCAGCTCTGCTTCGCTCAGCACCGGCATGGGGCGGACATTGTGCGGCAGGTCCACGCCTTTTTTGGTGTCATACAGAACGCCATTGTCGCCCAGCTTCAAACCGTGTGCGTCGGCTTCCTCGATCACTTGGGGTGCCCATGTAACGCCGCCGCCAGCGTCATCGCCGCCCAGAATGGACATGATCATCCCGTAGTCCTGGCCAACATTTTCAAAGCCGCGGAACATCCCGGTGGGGATGTTGAAGATGTCGCCTTCCTCGGCGATCAGCTCACCGGCTGTGCCATAGCGCCCCCAAAAGAACCGCCAGCGGCCTTTGGCAACAAAAAACACCTCAGCTGTGGTGTGGCTGTGCAAGGAGTTGCGGCATTTTGGCGGCTGCCCCGCAGCACCGATGTTGAAGCCGATTTTATCGGTGATGTGGACGTGCTGATCGGGCGATTCCGAGACACCACCGCCGATGATGGTGAAATTCTCTTTCTGGTCAGACCCGGGCGTGTGGGCGTCGATAAAGGCTGTCTTGCAAGGGCGAAGATCGCCATATCGGACGATGCGTGTGTGGATTGAGCTCATGATATCTATCTCTTTGATGGGCAATTGTGGGCAGGGAACAAATCGTGCCGCCTATCCCGGAGGCCGGTTGTTGAGCCGTTTTGCCCGCAAAGAAGCCCGATGCGCATGGCAGCGTTGGACCCCCAAAGAGGCATCGAGATATGTCATCAGCGCAATCAACTAGACTGCGCCCGTTTGCAACAGGATCTGTTTCCAGACGGCGGTTTCATCAAAAAGCGTCCACTCCCGGCGCAGGCGGATGTCGCCGCCGATCAACTCACCCCATTCGGCGTGGCTGATACCAAGAACATAAAGATCCGCACCGGTCGGTGCGCCAAGGGCGCCCCAGCCGTCATGCTTGCCATGAAGGCTCCAGCGCAGGGCTGAGCGTGGTGGCATATTTGGATCGCTACGCCCGATCTGATGGTGGATGGTGAATTTCGCCGACGGCATGGATGCCCGCAGAGACATCCAAAACCGATCAACAGGATCAAAACTATGGCCGGTGCTGCCGCCTGGATATTCGCTTTGCACGGCTCGGTCATAATTGGCTTCGATGGCGGCCATGTCGGCGTTCATCATGCGGGTCAGCAGATCCGCATGGCGCAGCCCCCATTCGTTCTGGTTGCCCGTGCCTGTGTAAGGTCCGCTCAGATCGTTCGCCGGAGTCAGTGGCTTGACACAGGCCTCTGGTCCGCCTTCGCGGGCGATCAGATCCCGCGTGAAATCTTCAGGCGTCCACCCCAGCTGACGCACAACCGCGCCATTGTCACGTATCAGCCATTCGTCGTCGATTGCATTGTTGCGGGCATGGCAATCGGCGAGGATGCGATAAGTCAGCTTGGTGCCCGTGGCCTTGCCAAAGACACCATCCCCAAGATGTGTCGCAGTTGACAGGATCCGGTGACTGGACAGCATGCCCTCTTCGGGTGTGCCGGACCAGATCACATCTTCGCCAAGCAGGGTGCGGTCTGGGAATTCTGCGAGGGTGGCCATGGTCGCGCCGATGACCCCCTGATTGCCCGTCGAAACGGACCCTGGCATGCGCACCACAATATCAGGAGCATAGTATTCGTGCAGCGTGGCGATACCGCGGTTTTCCCAAATCTCTTTCGTGATGCCGATGATATAATCGGGAAAGTCGCTGAATTTGTTGGAGAAGCCTCTCATGTCTTGGGTCCTTCGAGCGGGCGGGTGGAGCCGCGGATGATCAGGGGGCCATCGATTTGCACATGCCGCGGGCCCTGTGGTTTGCCTTCGATTTCGTCGAGCAGGATCTCAACCGTGGAGGCAACCATGCGGTTGGCAGGTTGCCGCACGGTGGTCAGCGAATAAGCGGGCCAAGAGGCAATAGGCACGTCGTCATATCCAACCACGGAGACATCGTCGGGCACCGACAGGCCCAGCTCGCTGCGCAGCACGTCCATCGTCGCAAAGGCCATGTGGTCATTGGCGACAAACACGGCCTCCGGCGGATCCTCTTTGAACATCTGACGCGTTGCTTCCGCTGCGGTTTCCATCTTGAAATTGCCGACGCCGCGTGCGTGAAGCTCTAGCCCATCCTCGGCAAGGCGCTGGCGAAAGCCCGCTTCGCGGTCGCGCTGTGTCGATGCGCCCTCCCAACCGGCGATATAGCCGATCTTGCGATGGCCCGCCTGCAAGATGAAGTCGGCCACCTTCCGGCCGCCTGAAAAATTGTCAGAGGTGACGGCCGACATATCCGGATCATCCTGAGAGCGGTTGAACAGCACCATGGGGACCCCGGCTGCGCGGCAACGCTGGGACAAATCCGAAGACATGGCGACCGACGCAGCGATGATGCCATCGACCTGATAATCAAGGATCTCTTCGATCACCTCATCGATGCTGGCGGTTGTGTTGGGCGCCATGAACATCAGCACGTGATACCCACGGGCCTGCAACGCGTTGGACAGTTTTTCCAGGGCTTCGGGATAGAAGTGGTTTTCCAAATAGGCCACCACCAAACCGATGATCCGGGAACGCCCAGACACCATTGCGCGCGCCAGAGAGTTGGGCCGATACCCCAGTTGCTCTGCCGCCATGCGTACTTTTTCGGTTGTTTTCTTTGATGCCGAAGCGCCGGGTGTGAACACGCGGCTGACCGCAGATTGCGATACACCGGCCAGTCGGGCCACATCGGATGAGGTGACTTTGACCGCGCTCATTCTGCTGTCCATCCGCCATCAATCATCAATGCGGTGCCGGTGATCATCGCTGCCGCATCGGAGGCGAGGAACACCACGCCGCCCATCATGTCCTCAACTTCGCCAACGCGACCCAGCTTGATCTTTTCTTCGATCCAGGCCCGTCGATCCGGGTTGTCAAAGGTGGGTTGGGTGAGCGGCGTGCGCACAAACGTCGGGCAGATGGTGTTCACCCGGATGCCTGCCTTGCCCCATTCGATGGCCATCGATTTGGTGAAACCTTCGACGGCATGTTTGGTGGCGCAATAAACCGCTCTGTCGATCCCGCCAACCTTGGCCATCTGGCTGCTGATGTTGATCAGCGATCCGGGCCTACCTTCGGCGATCAGTGCTTTTGCAACCGCTTGGGTTAGGAAATACGCCCCCTTCAGATTGAGCGTGGCGACAGAGTCGAAATCCTCCGGTGTGGTGTCCAACGCCGCGCTGTGTCGCGCCAGTCCTGCAGAGTTCACCAGAACATCGAACGGGCCATTGGTCTCTTGCTCGGTTGCCAATGTGGCCTGCATGTCTGTGACGTTGGCCACGTCCAATGGCAAAGCCCGTGCCGTCATGCCTGCGGCTGTCATTTCTTCCATTAGCTCGGTCAGCGGCGCCATCTTGCGGGCTGCCAGTGTGACCTCGGCACCGGCCTCACCCAACGCAACCGCACAGGCGCGGCCTATGCCCGAGCTTGCGCCCGTCACCAAGGCGCGTTTGCCATCAAGGCGGAAAGAGGGGGTCCGAGGCAGTGTCAACACAGGTCTCCTTTCAGGGGGATGGGGCCAAGGCTGCGTGCTTTGTTGAATTCACGCAGCCGCGCGAATACGTCCACCCCAAGCTGCGCATAGACATCCAGAAGGTCAACCAACACCCAATTCTCTCGGATCCGGCCATCCTCCATGCGCCAGAAGTCCAGACTGCGCAGTTCGATGCTCTGCCCGCTTGGGGCAATGCCCAGCCATCCTCCATTGGTGATAGTCTGGCGCATATTCGGCCAGCCGGTGACTGCGGCGTAGGCCTCGTCACCAAAGAAATGCATATCCAATGCTGCATCCTGCTTACCCCGGTCGGGCATAGCAGTCAGGAACGGGATCTGGTGCCAGTTGCGAAATCCAGGGACCCCACGACAGCTGCCGATGCCCGCTGGCCCATACCAGTTGAACCGGGGGTGCCAAAACCGGTCCAGTTCCATCACCTCGGGCCCACCTTCGGCGGGGTGCCGAATCAAATGGGCGAGCATATCGGTCACGTGGTTGCAGGAAGCCGCAGCGGCATCCCGGTTCCAGGGCCCCGGCACGATCCCGTCAAGCGTGGCAGGGCCGGGCACCAGGATTTCCCGTCCGAGCGAGGGCGCCAGCGGCCAGGCGTTGGCCTGCATCATCAGTTCGGGGATGTCCCAAATGACCTGCATTTCCACCACTTTGGTGTCGACCAAGCGGTAGAACTCATGAAACCGCATGTGCGCCAAATGACCTGTGGCCGGGATTTCCAGCCAGGGCGCCATAAAGGTGCCGACATAGTGTCCGCCTGCGGCCAGCCATTGGTCGCCCTGATCGGTTTCGCCCGCCATGACGATCCAATCCCGGCGTTCCAGATCCGGCAGGCTGGAGAGAATCGGCGCATAGGCTGCATCAAACAGCGCCTCCGGCCCGGTCAGATCTCCGAACGGATGGCACATATGGATCTTGGCGTCGGCAGCCAGACACTCCACCAGAGCGGCGCGAACCTCTGCAGCGTCGAAATCGCGCATTGCCCCAAACAGGAGGGCAAGCCTGGCCTTGTGGGCCGTGGGAAGATCCGGTTTTTGTGTCATTGCCGGTTTTTGTGTCATTGTCTGTGTCTTTTTCTTTGGCCCCGTCCTCTATGGCAGTACCGTCTGGGATCGGTCTTGGCGCCTGCACACTGTCAAAAAACAATGCACAGGCGCGGTAAACATGTCCGCGCGGTTATTCTGCCGCGTCGCGATAGGGCGCGCCCTCGCCATAGGGCACATTCAGCCCGCCATAACGGCGTACCCGGATGTTGCATTGTTCGGCGTGGCCGACAAAGCCCTCCAACATGCACAAGCGCGAGCCATATTCGCCGATCATTGTGGCGGCCTCATCGGTTGTGACCTTCTGGAAAGAGTGGGTTTTCAGGAATTTTCCAACCCAGAGCCCGCCTGTGTATCGTCCGGCCTTTTTCGTGGGCAACGTGTGGTTGGTGCCGATCACCTTGTCCCCATTGGCCACATTGGTGCGGGGACCCAGGAACAGCGCCCCATAACAGGTCATATGTTCGAGGAACCAGTCGTCGCGGTCGGTCATCACCTGCACATGTTCGGATGCGATGTCATCTGCAACAGCCAGCATTTCGTCATAGGTGTCGCAGACGATAACCTCGCCGTAATCCTGCCAGCTCACCCGCGCGGTGTCTGCGGTCGGCAGGATGTCCAGCAGCCTGTCAATTTCTTGCAGCGTGGCCTCGGCCAGAGAGCGGGAATTCGTCAGCAGCACACAAGGGCTGTTATACCCGTGCTCGGCCTGACCCAGCAGATCGGTGGCGCACAGTTCGGCGTCCGCAGCGGTTTCATCAGCGATGACCATGGTTTCTGTGGGACCAGCAAACAGATCGATACCGACGCGGCCGAACAGCTGACGCTTGGCTTCGGCGACAAAGGCATTGCCCGGACCAACCAGCAGATGCACGGGCGCAATGCTGTCGGTGCCGAGCGCCATGGCGCCGACCGCCTGGATACCGCCCAGAACATAGATCTCATCAGCGCCACCCAAGTGCATGGCCGCAATCACCGCTGGGTTTGGTTCACCATTGAACGGCGGGGTGCAGGCCACGATCCGAGGAACACCCGCGACTTTTGCGGTGGCCACCGACATATGCGCCGAAGCGACCATCGGGAACTTGCCACCCGGCACATAGCAGCCGACGGATTGAACGGGGATGTTTTTATGCCCCAGGATCACGCCCGGCATGGTTTCGACCTCAAGATCGAGCATCGAGTCCCGCTGGGCCTGTGCAAAATGCGTGACCTGCGCTTGGGCAAACTTGATATCTGCCATTTCCCGCGGAGAGACTTTGGCGATGATTTCGTCGATCTCTTCTGCAGTCAGGCGGTATGTCTCGCGGTCATAGCCATCGAATTTCGCGGCCAGCTCCCGCACGGCCACGTCACCGCGGGTTTCGATGTCTTTCAGAGTGGCCGCCACAAGCGCGGCTGTTTGGGCATCATCCTCGGCCCGGTCTGCTTCGGGTTTGCCGCGTTTCAGATAGTCAATTGCCATCAGTTTATCCTTTGTTGTCTGGGCGCGGTGCGGATTTCTCCCCGCGATCAAAGGCTTCCCAGCCTTCGCCATTGAACAGATCCACGCCAAGCTGGGCCGCAACATGGGCGAAATCCACATTCACCCAGTTGTCGACGATCTTTCCGTCCACGACTTTCCAGAAGTCCATGTACCGGATTTCCACCCGCTTGCCGGTTGGTGCGATGCCAAGGAATGTGCCGCTGTGGGTTGCCTCCTGACGGCCAAACGCCGCGGCCCATTCCCCCATGTAAAGGCGGGCCTCGTCGATACACACCTTGTCGGAAAACGCCGCCTGAAACGGACGCTGCCAATTGTCCTGAAATTCCTTCAGGCCGGTTTTGGTGCCGCAGCCTTGGTTGCCCATCCAGCGGAATCCTTGGGAAAAGAACTTGCCGATGTCGTTGATCCGGTGGTCGTTCAACCCATCGACCATCCCTTCGATGACGGCGCGGGTTTCGTCTGTTTTGCTCATATCCGTGTCACGTGTCAGCACGGCTTGTTCGGGGCGGGAACCTTTCATGGTTTTGTCCTCATGATTTGCCTGAAGGTGTTGTGTGAAGGGAAGAGTCCTCCACCGGTCAGGTGGTCACGAGGCATGCGGTTGAGCGCGGGATGTCTGGCCCTAGCGCCGGATCTGAAGGTCGCGCTCATCCTTTGACGGCTCCGGCTGTCAGGCCGCTGACGATTTGGCGCTGGAAGAACATCACCAGCACGAACAGCGGGGCGGTGGCTGAAACCACGGCGGCGACAGCAAACATCACGTTGCCCTCTTCCTGGGTCGATCCGAGGAAGCCATAGATGGCGGGCACCATGGTGCGGTTCTCTTCGCTTAGCAGCATCGAGGTGACAGCAAAGTCGTTATAGGCCAGCAGGAAAGAGAACAGTCCGGTGGTGATCACGCCCGGCCACATCACCGGGATGATCACATGGCGGAAGGCTTGAAACTGGGTGCAGCCGTCGACTTTGGCGCTTTCGTCCAGATCCTTTGGGATGTTGAGGAAGAACGAATGCAGCATCCACAGGGTGAAAGGCTGGTTGATCGCGACAAGCACAATGATCGACGTTGGCAGATGGCCCCAAAGGTTCCATTCAAAGAACGGCAGCAGGTAACCAGACACCAGCGTGATATGGGGCATTGCCCGGAAAATCAGCGCGATCATCAGTAGCCAGAAGGCATATTTCTGTCCTGAGCGCGCCAGCGCGTAGCCACCAAGCGTCCCCAAAGTGAGAGAGATAAGAACAGTGAAGAAGACCACAACCAAGGTGTTGATCGCTGCGCGCCAGAACTCTTCTTGGATCCAGGCACCGGCATATCCGGCGCCGGTGAAGGTATCTCCTGTTTCAATCAGGGTCCGTGTGCCCCAAAGAGCATAGCGCCAATCCGCTTTGGAGAAGAAATCCGCCTGCACTTTGAAAGAGCCCCAGAGCGTCCAAAGGAAGGGGAAGGACGCAATGATCACCCACAAGAGAACAAAGGCAGAGGAGAAGAAAACGACGGATCGTGAGGCACGATGTGCAGGATTGGGCATCAGACAGCCTTTCCTTTGAAGTCCCGCCATGTCCGCAGCAGTACAGGTGCCAGCAGAATTGCGACGCCAATAACTGTCAGGACGGAGGTTGCGGCCGCCGAATTGAAGCGCGTGATATCGCTGCGCATGTCGGCAAAAATGATGTAAGACAGGGACGTTGCATTTGCTTCGGCAGAGAAGCCAACGATCGGTTCGAACACCCGGAAGTTATCCATCAGCTGGATCAGCGAGATGAATACCACCAGCGGCATCAGATGTGGGATCACGACATAGCGGATCTGTTGCCAACGTGTGGCACCATCAATCATGGCCGCCTCAAGCGAGTCTGAATTGACCGTCTGCAGTCCGGCGTAGAATACGACAAAGGCAAAGGGCGCAGAACTCCAGACCCCATAGACCATCAACGTGATCCAGGTCAGCACCGGAGACGCTTTCAACGACAGTTCAGGATCCTCAAACAGCCATTGCAGCGTTTTGCCGATGACACCTTGTGCATCGATCATCCAGAACAGGATCAACGATCCGATCAGGGGGGTGATGATCATGGGCAAAAGCGACACGAAAATTGTTGGCCCCTTCAACACCGGTTTCAAGCGGTTCACGCCAAGTGCAATCAGCAAGCCCAGCACGATCACCAGCGGTGTCACCAAAAACGTGTAGGTGAGGGTGAAGGACAGGGCTTTGTAGAATGGCAGGTTATAGAGATCTGCAAAGAACCCACCCCAAGTCGCGTTGCTCTGCCAGGCTTCGCTCACTTCGGCCGAAGCCAGATGCCCGCGGTCAAAATATGTGCTGAGCCCGGCAAATCGGCCCAGAGGCTGTTTTGCGCGAAGCTGGGCTGTGGCTTCGGTGTCGACCGTACTTTCTTCGGTGCATCCAAAGGGGCCGCAATTTTCGGTGGTCACGATCACCTGCTCATGTTCGATGTGCAGTGATTGGACCACAACCGACACCAGCGGCAGCGCAATGAACAGGATCATTGCCGCGAGACTGGGCAGGATAAACCAGAAGAAGGTTTGATGGCGCATAACGAATGGTCCCGTTCGGGTGGGAAATCAGCGGAGCAGGGACAGCCCGCTCCGCTGGTGTGTCGGCTTAGTTCAAGAAGCCTTTTTCTTTCGCCGCAGAGATATAGGCGGCTTCAGTGTCCGCCAGAGCCTGCTCGGCGCTTTCGGAGCCCTGCAGGAATGCAGTCAATTCCGCACCCAGTGCAGTGTGCATCAGGCCCATGAAGGGGATCATCGGATAAGGTTTTGTCTTGCCTGCTGCGGTGGCGAACACACCGGCGGATGCAGGCGCTGGCTCGTAGCCTTCGACCAGCCAGACAGCGGCGTCATTATTGGCCTTCACGACGTCGGTGCTGATGCCGTTCATCATCGCGATGAAGCTGGCTTCGGCGTCGGCATCGCTGATGTTGGTGGCAATTGCGAACCCGTCCCACCAAAGGGTGGAAGCTGGGATGTCGCCACCACCGACTGTGGGTGATGAAACCAGCAGCGTGTTGCTGACCACTTCGGGTGTCGAACCTTCATCATCCAGCAAACCGGTGCCGCGAGATCCCCAGAGATGCGCCATCGCGAGATCGCCCGCTTCCCAGGATGCCTGAACCGCATTGGAATCGAACGTCAAAAAGTCCGGGTTGGACAGTTCTGTCAGCGACTTCAACATATTGAGTGCAGCAATGCCCGCCTCGTTGTTGATGCTCGGCTCGGCCGTGCCGGGTTTGAAGAACTCACCACCAAAGCCGAGGTACATGTTGACGAACTCTTCACCGAGGTTCCAACCAGTCTTGCTGGTGGTGGCGAACGGGTGATCCATCAGTCCGGCTTCTTTGATCGCGGCGCCTGCGGCAACAACCTCTTCATAGGTGGTTGGCACCTCAAGCCCTGCGGCCTCCAGAATGTCCTTGCGCACGATCAGGTGCTGGGCGTTCGCCATGAATGCGACAGCCATCACTTTGCCATCCACCGTGATCAGCTGGTTTTTGCTCAGGTTCTGGCCGTGTTTTGCAATCAGATCATCCAGCGGACGGATCAGACCGTCGCTCATCAGTGGTACGATGGCGGCGTTGGTGGTTGTGACGGCGGAATACTGTGCGGGGTTGGCTGTCAATGCCGCAACCTGCAATTCGCGATAGTCCTTGTTGAGATTGCTTTCAACAGTCACCCCATCCCCGGCGCATTGCTTCGCACCATCAGCAACGGCCTGGATCGCCGCAAACTCATTGCCTAGAATGCTGACATTGCCACTGGAAATGCCGCAGCCCGCAAAGGCCGTGGATCCCAAAAAGACAGCGGTGGCGCTGATCATGGAAAGTTTCGTGATGGACATATGTGTCTCCCTGTTTTGGGTCGCTTTTGCAGATCCGGACCCGGTTGACCCCTTTCCTAACAGGGGCAGTTCGCTGGGTTAGCTTCCCAGACGTGCGCCATCTTTTGCGTTGAAAAGGTGGCAGATTTCTTGGGGTATGCTGAAGGACACGGTGTCGCCGATGGCAGCCCGGTAGCTTTTGTCAGCTTTGACAGACACCAGTGCATCCCCGACACGCACGGAAATCATCGTGGCGTCTCCGAGCAGCTCCAAGGTGTAGATCGGCGCCGTGATCTGTCCTGATGCATCAGGGGCCAAAGCAGCGTCTTCCGCCCGGAACCCCAATGTCAGTGGGCCGTCAGGCGCATCGAGCCCCGGGATTTCGACATGTTCTGCGCGAAACGTCCCGCCGGAGACCGCACCCTCGATCAGGTTCATCGCGGGTGATCCGATGAAACTGGCAACAAAAGCGTTGGCCGGGCGGTCGTAGATCTCGGTCGGGCTGCCCACCTGCTGCACCACGCCGCCTTTCATCACCACAACGCGATCGGCAAGTGTCATCGCTTCGATCTGGTCGTGGGTCACATAGATTGTGGTCACCGCCAGCTCATGGCTGAGGTTCTTGATCTGCGCGCGGGTGGAGACCCGAAGTTTTGCATCCAGGTTGGACAGAGGTTCGTCCATCAGGAACACGTTGGGTTCGCGCACAATCGCCCGTGCCAGCGCGACACGCTGGCGCTGACCGCCTGACAGTTCTGCAGGTTTGCGATGCAGGAAGTCATCGAGCTCTACCATGCGGCTGGCGCGACGGACCTTTTCGTCATGGGTCTTGGGGTCGATCCCGCGTACCTTGAGCGGAAAGCGGATGTTTTCATATACGTTCATGTTGGGATAGAGCGCGTAGCTCTGGAACACCATGGATACGTCCCGATCCTTGGGTTCCAGGTCGTTGACGCGTTTGCCGTCCACCAGGATGTCACCATCCGTGACATCTTCCAGCCCGGCGATCATCCGCATGGTGGTTGTCTTGCCGCAGCCAGACGGGCCGAGCAGGACCAGAAATTCCTTATCTGCAATTGTCAGATTGAAATCGTCCACCCCGACAAAGCTGCCCCAACGTTTGCTGATATGCCGCAGCTCGATTTGTGCCATAGGGGTCCGCCTCCCAGCGAAAACATTTTTTTGCATACGATTGCAAAAAGGGTAGTGCTTGCTACCTTTGCTTAGCAAGACATTTTTGCATTCGTATGCAAAAATGAAGAAATCAGGTTTTAACTAGAGAAAAAACATGGATAAAATTCAGGCGGCAAAGTCCGTAGTGCGCAAGTTTCACGCGCAATTGGACGCGCGCGATGCGAATCTGGATGCTGTTATGACAGCTTTCAGCGGGTCAGACTTTCTTTGGCGCGGCTTTCACCCCTTCGGTCTGATCGACAATCCAGAGGCGGTCGCGAACCAGTTTTGGGCACCATTGAAACAGAGCCTAACGTCCTTGCAGCGGCGCGAGGATGTGTTTTTCGCGGCGGAAAATTCGCTGGATGCGGACCGTGCGGTCTGGGTGGTGTCCATGGGACACCTCGTAGGCTTGTTTGATCGCAGCTGGCTGAATATCCGGCCAACCGGAAAGATGGCGAGCCTCAGATATTGCGCGTTTTACAAGGTCGAGCAGGAGGCCATTGTCGAAACCGCGATGTATTTTGATGTGCCTCATTTGATGGTTCAGGCGGGGATGAACCCGTTTCCGCCACAAACCGGGACGCATATGGTCCAACCTGGCCCGATGACGCACGATGGCCTGCAGGTTGACCCGCAGCCCGCAGAAGAAGGCGCGCGTACTCTGGCCGCGATCAACCGGATGATTGCGGACATCGGGCAGTGGGACAGCGGCATGAGCCTTGAGGATGAGCTGCGCCGCAGTTGGCATGAGGACATGCTGTGGTGGGGGCCCGAGGGGATTGGTGCGACCTTCACCATCGAACGCTACGCCAAGCAGCACGCTGGCCCGTTTCGTGCGGCTTTCGCTGATCGTAGCGCAACCGGCCATATTTGCCGCTTGGCAGAGGGCAGCTATGGGGGCTTCTTTGGCTGGCCGAACTTCACCGCGCGGCCTGTCGGCGGTTTCATGGGCATGCCCGCAACCGGCCAGGTCGGAGAATTCCGGGTGATAGACATCTATCGCCGCGACGGTGACAAGTTGGCAGAAAACTGGATCTTCATCGATTTGCTGCATTTTTGGAAACAGCAAGGCGTGGATATTCTGGCGCGGACCACCCATCAGGATCTGCCATGATCGACGCGCATCATCACCTCTGGGATCTGGCTGCAGTGGAGTACCCTTGGCTGGCTGCCAAGGGCACACCGCGCTTTTTTGGAGATCCGACGCCGATCCAAAAGACCTACGGCTTTGACGATTTTTTCGCAGATTCTGTAGGTCACGGCGCGACCGGATCCGTGCATATTCAGGTTGGGGCGGCCGATCCGCTGGTAGAGGCACGGTGGGTGCAGGCGGTGGCAGAGGCGCAGCAGGATTGGCGGATGGCGCAGGTGGCGTTTTGCGATCTGACCTCCGCTGATCGCAGTGCCAATCTCGATGAACTGCAGCGTATGAGCACCGTTCGCGGTGTGCGTCAGATCGTCGGTCGCGCACCCGGCGAGGACGCAGAAACTGGCACCCAGGATCTTCTTGATAACTCTGAGTTTCTGTCCGGCCTGCAAGAGCTGGGAGAGCGCGGGTTGTCATTTGACCTGCAGTTGATCCCTGAATTGATGGACCGCATGGCGCAGTTGCTGGCGCAAGCGCCCAACACCGCTGTTGCGCTTTGTCACGCAGGCAGCCCGCATGATCGCACTGTGATGGGGTTGTCGGAATGGGCCAAAACGCTGCGCGCGTTGTCTGATCTGCCTCAGGTCTATTGCAAGATTTCCGGGCTTGGCATGTTTCAGCACCACTGGGAGGTGGCCGATTTCAAGCCCATCATTCAGACATGCCTTGATCAATTCGGCGCCGAACGCTGTATGTTTGGATCAAACTTCCCGGTCGACAGTCTCTATTCCGATTATGATCGTTTGTTTGAAGCGCATATGGCTTGTGTGCCCGTATCAGATCACGCGGCAGTCTTTGGTGAAACGGCGACGCAGTTCTATCAGTTGTGATGTTGAAAATCAGATAGGCCTGGCGCCTTCCATTGCCGCGTGGCCCCTGTTTCCGGCGTAAACGGCTTAGGATCACAGGCTTTGGTCGGCGCCCATACTGGTCTCCCCGGGGTGGTCTTCGGGGTGTTTGATCCGCGGGCGGTACAGTGCTTGTTCCTGTGCCCTGTTTGGGGTTGTCTCTGCACCTACGTCTTGTGATGCATATGCAGGCGCCCCGCCACCTGCCGAAGCGGATGGCGGGGCGCCTGTTCCCGTCCGCATGGGGTGCGAAAAAGAACCTGGAGTGCCTTGAACCATGCATGCACGATGCCATTATGAGTTTAATGATTGGTGAATACAAACAATCTAAGCGGGTTTTATTTTACCTGCGTCAGTCAGCCGCCAGAATGCTCACCAGCGCCTGCCATTGATCCCGCGACACCGCATCAGATCCGGCAATCAGCCAATATGTTGCGTGGTGCTCCAAATGCGCGTCGCCAAGCCGGACCAGCCGTCCCGCATCCAGATCCGCCCGGCACAGCGGCAAGGAACCGAGCGCAACACCGCAGCCAGCCCGTGCCGCGCCGAGGGCCGACAAATGGGTGTCAAACCGCCAATCCGGCACCGGCGTGCTGCTGCAGCCAAAGGATTTGATCCAGTCGGTCCAGCCCGGTCGCCCGCCTGCACAGGCGATCCGTGGCAGGGTGGTCCAGGGCGCTCCGGTCTCCAAGAGTTCCGGGGCTGCGACCGGTGCGATGCGTTCGCTATAGAGCGGCTGTTTGAACGGATGGGGCCAATCTCCTGTGCCATATCGGATGCGCAGCACATCATCTTCGGGGGCTTCATGGGTGCCCGTAACCATGGACTGTACCGCCAGTTCCCCGTCAAAGGCACGGCGCAACGCAGGCAATCGGGGCAGCAACCACAGATCAATGATGGACTGGCTGGCCGACAGGCTCATGCGGCGGCGCTTGCGTCCAAACAGCGCTTCGGAGCTGTCCCGGATCCCGTTGAGGGCGGTCTGCACATGGGGCAGCCAGGCCTCACCTTCGACCGTCAGGGTGATCGCCCGGGGATGGCGCAGGAACAAAGCGGTGCCGAGGCGCTGTTCCAACTGCGCGATCCGTTGGCTTACGGCAGATTGGGTGATCCCAGTTTCTGCGGCCGCTGCGGTAAAGCTGCCGGTGCGGGCGGCTGCTTCGAACACCCGGATCCATTCCAGAGGGGGCAAAGTGGGGCGTGGGTTATGCATTAGCTCACCTGGGCCTTAGTGCGATAATTCGTAATTTGAGATTATGTATCGCGGATGCCACTTTGAACCCAAGCGTTTTGACACCCACACCAGACATTTTATGGGAGACACCATGCCGTCTGTTACCGTTTCCGCCGAAGGCGATTTTCTCACCCTCACATTGGGCACCCACAGCCTGCGGTTTCACGCCATCTGGCTGCGCGACAATTCAAGTGATCCCGACACACGGGCACCGTCGAATGGGCAGCGCCTGATTGCTTTGCGCGACATCCCCGCAGACACGAAGATTGCCGAAGCAGGCCTGGAAGGGGGCGCGCTGGAGGTGCGTTTTCAGCCCGAGGATAAAACCCTGCGCTTTGATCTGGGTTGGTTGGAGGCCCATGCCTATGACCGAGCTGAACCGGAAAGCCGGGGTTGGCTGGCTGAGGAAACGGAAACCTGGGATAGCGGCTTGATGGATCAGGTGCCCAGTGGCGATTTCGCAGAATTGGAAGCCGGTGGCGCGGCGCTGGATCACTGGTTGGCCGCGGTCAACCGCTATGGGTTTGCCAAAATCGTCAATGCGCCTGTGGAAGACGGCGGCCTGTTCCGCGTCGTGGATCTCTTTGGTCATGTCCGGGAGACAAACTATGGTCGCCACTTTGAGGTCCGCACCGAAGTCAACCCGACCAATCTGGCGTTCACCGGGTTGGGCCTACAGGCGCACACCGACAACCCCTACCGCGACCCGGTTCCAACCATCCAGGTGCTCTATTGCCTGGAAAGCTCTGCCGCGGGTGGTGAAAACATGGTGGTTGATGGCTTTGCGGCTGCGCTGCGGCTGCGCGCTGAGAACGAAGCCTATTTTAACGTCTTGGCAGATCATTGTGCGCGGTTCGAATATGCGGGCGAAGCCGGGGTGTGTCTGACCTCGCGCCGTCCTATGATTGAACTGGCTCCCGATGGAGAGCTGATCGGTGTGCGTTTCAACAACCGCTCCTGCGCGGCGATTACAGATGTGCCCTTCGATCAGATGGCGCTCTATTATGCGGCCTATCGCCGTTTGGGTGAAATCATCGATGACACAGCGATGGAGGTGACCTTCCGGCTCAATCCAGGTGAGGCCTTCGTGGTGGACAACACCCGTGTTCTGCACGCGCGCAAGGGGTATTCCGGCGAGGGTACACGGTGGCTGCAGGGCTGCTACGCCGACAAGGATGGCTTGCGCTCTGCCTATAATGCACGCCGTCGCCAAAAACTGGCGGAGGCCGCAGAATGAGCCAGCAGATGCAAAACCAAGCAGCCAGCCATTTGCCACCCGCGGATTTGTCCGCCGACACGATCGTGGCTTTCATCGGTTCGATCTTCGACCGTCGCGGCGGCGAAGAATATCTGGGCGAGCCGGTCACCATGGGAGAGCACATGCTGCAGGGCGCCACAATCGCCGAGCAGAATGGCCAGTCGGAAGAGATCATTGTGGGCGCGTTGTTGCATGACATCGGCCATTTCACCTCCGAATTTGGCACGTATCATCCCGACGACACCGAAGACCGCCACCACGAGGATGCAGGTGCTGCGGTGCTGGAGCGGTTCTTCCCATCCGTGATCACCGATTGCTGCCGCTATCACGTGGGTGCCAAACGCTATCTCTGCGCGACAAAGCCTGCGTATTTTGATCGTCTGTCACCTGCGTCGGTGCATACGTTGGAGCTGCAAGGCGGCCCAATGTCGGCAGAGGAGGTGGCGGAGTTCGAGGCCAATCCGAACCTCAAGGAAATCATTGCGGTTCGCTATCTCGATGAGGCAGGCAAACGCGCTGGGATGGAAACACCTGATTTCTGGCATTTTGCACCCATGGTGCAGCGCATGGTGGATCGGCACTGTGGGGTTGCCGACTGACGCCCAGATGGCGCCACAGACCCAATCAAGCCGAAAACTAAAGGGGGCGGATGCGAATTGCATTCGCCCTTTTGCCGACATAGCGTTCGCCCATGTGCAATCTTTATGCTTCTACCCGCCCGCCGCGTGCCATTGCCGAAGCGACAGGCGCGATGGTGATCGAACCGGCCGCCGGGAACCTCCAGCCGCTTGATGGCATTCATCCCGATCAATCAGCGCCCATCGTACGCCAGGACCAGAACGGACGCCGATTGACGATGGCCCGTTGGGGCTTGCCCAAGCCTGCCTTCGCCTTGCAGGGAAAAAAGGTCGACAGCGGCGTCACTAATGTCCGCAATACGGGCAGTGCCCATTGGCGCCGCTGGCTGGGTGTCGCCAACAGATGTCTGGTGCCCTGGACCCGTTTCAGCGAACCGGGACGCAGTGCAGATGGCAAATATATGCCCGTCTGGTTTGATATGGCAGATCCCGACGTGGTGCCATTTTTTGCAGGCATCTGGCTGCCGCAATGGCGCTCGGTGCGCAAGGTGAAAGAAGGCGCAGTCACAGCCGATCTGTTTGCCTTTCTCACCACCGAGGCAAAGGCCGAAGTTGGGGCTGTCCACCCCAAGGCAATGCCCGTGATCCTGACGACAGCTGCAGAAATCGAAACCTGGCTCATGGCCGACTGGGCAGAAGCGCGCCGCTTGCAAAAGCCGCTTGCTGATGGTCGCCTTAGGCGGTTGGCACCCAGCTGAGGCGTCCAGACCCAAGGCATGAAAACGCCCCCAACCCAAATCCGGGAAGGGGGCGCTGGAAACCGTCTGGTTTCGGATTTGATTTACAGCGCGTCTTTGAACAGCTGTGTGAGGTTCGCCTCGGTCAGTTCCAACGGATTGCCGCCGCAGGAGGGGTCGATCAACGCGCCCTTGACCAGCTCGGGGATGGCCGTTTCTGTCACGCCGAGTGCCGCCAGGCCGCGCGGAATGCCAAGGCTGTCGTTCAGCTCTTGCACATAGGTCTTGAACCCGTCGAAACCGCCTTCGATGCCCAGATAGGCCGCCGCCATATCGAAACGCGCGGCAATTGCGCTGGCGTTGAAATCCAGAACGGCAGGCATGCAGACCGCATTGGTGGTGCCATGGTGGGTGTTGAACACGGCGCCGATCGGGTGGCTCATGGCGTGGATGGCCCCAAGGCCCTTCTGGAACGCAGTGGCGCCCATCGCAGCGGCGGACATCATTTGCGCGCGCGCTTCGATGTCGGTGCCATCGGCGTAGGCGCGCGGCAGGTAGTCCTTCACCAGCCGCATGCCTTCCAGAGCGATCCCCTGCGACATCGGATGATAGTGCGGCGAAGAAAACGCCTCCACGCAATGTGCAAATGCATCCAGACCCGTGCCTGCGGTGATGAACTTTGGCATGCCCACGGTCAGTTCGGGATCACAGATCACCACGGTGGGCAGCACTTTGGGGTGGAAAATGATCTTCTTCTGATGGGTGAGGCTGTCGGTGATGACAGACGCGCGCCCCACCTCGGAACCGGTGCCCGCCGTCGTTGGCACCGCAATGATCGGCGCGATGGCATCGGCGTCCGCACGGGTCCACCAATCGCCGATGTCTTCGAAATCCCACACCGGACGGCTCTGGCCGCACATGAAGGCAACCATTTTGCCCAGATCAAGACCGGAGCCGCCACCAAAAGCGATGACCCCGTCATGATCGCCTGCCTTATAGGCGGCCACACCGGCTTCGAGGTTCTTTTCGTTCGGGTTGGGGTCAACCTGCGAGAACATCGCCCGGCCGAGGCCCGCAGCCTCCAGAATGTCGAGGGTGGATTGGGTGACCGGCAGATCTGCCAGTCCTTTGTCGGTGACCAACAGCGGTTTTTTCATCCCCGCAGCAGCGCAGGCCTCTGCCAGCTCCTTGATCCGGCCTGCGCCGAATTTGATAGCGGTTGGATAGGACCAGTTTCCAGAAAGCGTCATCGTTGTGTTCCTGTGATGAAAGCGGGGAGGGGGCGCTGCCCCCGCTTGCCCTGCGGCAAGCCCCCCGGAGTATTTGTGGAAAAGTGACGGGGCTCAGCCCGTGACCTTTTTCAGATGATAAGATTTCGGACGGGTGAGGTTGTGGAAGCCGATGACCGACAGGCCACCGCCGCGCCCGGTGTTCTTGCAGCCGGTCCAGCACAGCCCCGGATCCAGATAATCGGCACGGTTCATGAAGACAGTGCCGGTTTCGATCTGATCGCCCACAGCCTGCGCCCGCTCCACATCCTGTGTCCAGAGCGAGGCAGTGAGGCCGAACTCACTGTCGTTCATCAGCTGGATGGCTTCAGCGTCGCCAGAGACTTTCATGATACCGACGACCGGGCCAAAGCTCTCTTCGCGCATCACCCGCATATCATGGTTCACGCCTGTCAGGATCTGCGGCGTGAGATATGCGCCGCCGTCGTCGCCATCCATCGGCGCGATATGCGCGGTCGCGCCTGCATCGACCGCCTCGGCGATCTGGGCGCGCACGTCCTCGGCAAAGCGCACATTGGCCATCGGTCCGATTGTGGTCTCTTGATCCAGCGGGTTGCCCAGTTTGTAGCTCTGAACGATCGCAACGGCTTTTTCAAGGAAAGCGTCATAGAGGCTCTCATGGACATAGATCCGTTCAATGCCACAGCAGCACTGGCCGGAATTGAACATGGCGCCATCAATCAGCGTGTCCACCGCCGCGTCCAGATCCGCGTCTTCCATGACATAGCCCGGGTCCTTGCCCCCCAACTCTGTGCCAACGCCGGTGAAAGTGCCTGCTGCAGCCTGTTCCATGGCCTGTCCACCGCCCACGGATCCGGTGAAGTTTACAAAATTAAACGCTTTGGCAGCAATCAGATCAGAGGTTGTGGCATGATCCAGGAACACATTTTGGAACACATCCGCCGGAACACCCGCCGACTGGAAGGCCTGCGCCATGCGCTCGCCCACCAAGAGCGTCTGGGTGGCGTGTTTCAGAACCACCGTATTGCCCGCAATCAGGGCAGGGGCCACGGTGTTGATCGCGGTCATGTAAGGGTAGTTCCAAGGCGCGACCACCAAAACGACCCCATGGGGGATGCGCTTGATGTAGCGCTTAAAGGTGGCGTCTTCGCCGACTGCGATATCAGCAAGAGAGTCTGCCGCGATCTGGGCCATATGGCTGGCGCGTTCGTTGAAACCGCCGAATTCACCGCCATAGCGTACCGGGCGTCCCATCATATGGGCAAGTTCTGGCACGATCTCGTCGTTCATCGCGCCAACAGCGGCAACGCCGGCCATCACCAGGTCGATGCGCTCTTGCAGGGGGCGGGCAGCCCAAGCCGCCTGAGCCGCGCGCGCAGCCGCCGCGCGTTCGGCCGCGGCTTCGGCGGACAGCGTGTCCCGCTCGGCATAGACCGATCCATCGATCGGAGAGATACATTTCAGGGTCTGGCCCATGGTCTTCCTCATCTGCTGTGACAGGGGCCACGCCCCAACTGTCACCTTTCCAAAAATACTCTCGCCGAAGGCAGCGCCCCAGCGGGGCGCTTTTGGCCATCAGGCGCGTTCAAAACCGCGGGCGATCTCATAATCTGTCACCACCCGGTCGAAATCCTCAATCTCCACTTCGGCGGCGCGCACATAGTGGTCCACCACATCATCACCCAAAGCGCTGCGCAGCATGGTTGATGCTTTCAACGCTGCCGCCGCATCGCGCAGGCTGCCGGGGATCATCCCGCTGTCGCCCTGATAGACATCGCCTTTGGTCGGGGCCTGTAGCTCGAGGCCTTCTTCGATGCCCGCAATCCCCGCCGCCAGCATGCCAGCAATCGCCAGATAGGGGTTCATGTCTGAACCCGGAATGCGGCATTCGATCCGGATCGCTTTGGTGCCAACACCGCAAAGCCGGTAGCCCGCGGTCCGGTTGTCCACCGACCAAATGATGCGTGTCGGGGCAAAAGTGCCCTTCATGAAGCGCTTGTAGCTGTTGATATAGGGCGCCATGAAGGCGGTGTAGTCTGGCGCGTATTTCAGCAATCCCGCCATATAGCTCTTCATCAGCGCGGACATGCCCAGCTCGTCGCTTTCGTCAAAGAACGCATTCGCGCCGTCCTGCCACAGCGACTGATGCACGTGGGAGGACGAGCCTACCTTGTCATGATGCCATTTTGGCAGAAAGGTCACCGCATGGTCCTGTTGCTGGGCGATTTCCTTCACCGCATGTTTGGCAATGGTGTGATAGGCGGCCGTGTCCATCGCCGCGGCGTATTTGATGTTCAGCTCTTCCTGGCCGGTCTCCGCCTCACCTTTGGAGTTTTCAATCGGCAGGCCCGCGTCCCACAGATGGTTGCGGATGGGACGCATCACATGTTCTTCGCGGCTGGTCTGCAGGATGCTGTAGTCTTCGTTGTAGCCAGAAATCGGCGCCAGATCGCGAAAGCCCGATTTGCGGATTTCGTCAAAGCTCTTTTCAAACAAGAAGAACTCCAACTCGGTGGCGCACATGGCGTCAAACCCCATCGCCTTCAGCCGCGCAACCTGTCGCTTCAGAATGGCGCGCGGTGAATGGGGCACCTCAGCATGGGTGTGGTGGTCCAACACGTCACACAGCACCATGACCGTGCCGTCGAGCCAGGGCACCGGGCGCAGCGTGTCCAGGTCGGGCTTCATCACATAATCGCCATAGCCGTTTTCCCAGCTGGTGGACGCATATCCATCCGGTGTGGCCATTTCCAGATCGGTGGCGAGCAGATAGTTGCAGCAATGGGTTTCTTCCCAGGCGCCATTCACAAAATGTTTGGCGTGAAAGCGTTTCCCCATCAGGCGGCCCTGCATGTCAACAAGGCAGACCAAAACGGTGTCAATGCTGCCTGCAGCAACCTGATCCTTAAGAGTGTCGAAGGAGAGCATGAAGGGCCCTTTGTCTGTTGCGCGCAGATCCGATCATCGGTGGACTGGCAAAGTGGCAAGGAAGGATCCGGCCTGCAAGCCAGGCCGGATCCGATGGTTCAGCGCGCGCCCTAGCCGTAGCGGTAGGGGCGGCCTGCTTTCTGCATGTCGGCGTTGTATTTTTTGATGATTTCAACAACGCGCGCTTTGGTCGGGCTTTCGGCCGCGACCTCGTCCCAGAATTTATAGGCGGCTTCTTCAACGGTGGCCCATTCTTCGTCGGGAATAGAGGTCAGTTCCATCTTGGTGCCATTGACCCGCAAGTCGGCTTCGCCGCCCCAATACCACCACTGGCGGTAGTAATGCGACTGGTCGCAGCAGACGCGGAACAGGGTTTGCAGATCTTCTGGCAGTTCGTTCCAGCGGCCTTGGTTGGCAAAGAACGATCCTGCCCATGCGCCGGAGATATTGTTGGTCAGGAAGTAGTTGGTCACATCTGCCCAGCCAACGGTGTAGTCTTCGGTGATGCCGGACCAGGCGATACCGTCCAACTCGCCGGTTTGCATCGCAACCTCGATATCTTCCCACGGCAGGGTCACGGGCACCACGCCAAACTGGCTGAGGAAACGGCCCGCGGTCGGGAAGGTGAAGACCCGCTTGCCTTTCAGATCTGCGAGGCTGCGGATGGGATCCTTGGTGGCAAAGTGGCAGGGGTCCCAGGCACCGGCAGAAATGTGTTTCACGCCGACTTTGGCGTATTCCTCATCCCAGATTTCATTCAGGCCGTATTGGTTGAACAGCACCGGCACATCCAGCGAGTAGCGGGAGGCAAACGGGAAATAGCCGCCAAACACCGTGACATCCGTAGGGGAGGCCATGGAATCGTCATCAGACTGCACCGCATCGATGGTGCCGCGCTGCATCGCGCGAAACAGCTCGCCCGTTGGCACCAATTGGTCGGCGTAATACAGTTCGATCTGCATCCGGTCGCCAGCGATTTTGTTGAACATGTCGATGGCAGGCTTGACCACATGCTCGGCCAGCGCGGCGCCAGCATAGGTCTGCATCCGCCATTTGATCGTCGATTGTGCCAGGGCCGGTGTGGCCAGAGGCGCTGCCATAGCGCCGACACCTGCGGATTTCAAAAAGGAACGTCTTGTTGTCATCAGGGTTCTCCAAGTTGATTGTTCGGCCCCCGTTCAGGGCTCTTCTCAAAGTTATTTTCCGTAAACAAATTCCGGCAGCCACAGCGCGATTTGCGGGAAGCTCATCACCAGGGCCAAGGCCACGACCATCACCCCCGCAAATGGAATGATCGACACATAGATGTCTTTCAGACCGATCTCTGGTGGGGCCATTGCCCGCATCAGGAACAGGTTGTAGCCAAAGGGCGGTGTCATATAGGCGATCTGCGTCGTGATGGTGTAAAGGACGCCATACCAGATCAGATCAAAGCCGAGCGCACCCACAAGTGGCACATAGAGTGGGGCAACGATGACCAGCATCGCAGTGTCGTCCAAAAAAGTGCCCATCACGATAAAGCTGAGCTGCATCAGGATCAGGATCATCCAGGGGCCAAGACCAAGCTGGGTGGTGAACAGGTTTTCGATGGCCTTCACTGCGCCCAAACCGTCGAAGATCGCGCCAAAGCCCAAAGCGGCCAGGATGATCCACATGAACATGCAGGAAATACCCAGCGTGGACCGCACGGAGGTGTCAAACACCTCCTTGTTCATGCGCCCTTTCAGAACTGCCGCTAGGAACGCAGTCATGGCACCAATGGCGGAGCTTTCGACCAGCGAGGTCCAGCCATTCACGAAGGGCACCATCATGGTTGCAAAAATCGCCAACGGCAGCAGCCCGGAAAACAGCAGCCGGTATTTCTCCCGCATGTAGATATCATGATAGAGCGCGGGGATCTTGCGGGTCACAAAGCTTGCAATCAGCCCTGCCAGCGTCAGCCCGAGCGCCGTTTTGCTGTCCACTAAGCCAATCATTGCAGCCAGCGGAACCACAATCAGCGTCGCTAACACACCATAGTTGAGCCGCAGGGGATTGTCGCTGATCCGCTCATATTCAACCAGGTCTTCGGGCTTCATCGCGGGCCCCAGATGCGGCTGCATCCGCGCGCGAACATAGATGTAGATGATGAACATCGTGGCCATCAGCAGACCGGGCACCACACCCGCAAGCCAAAGCTGGCCCACCGGCTGGCGCGCAATCATCGCATAAAGCACCAGCACGACCGAGGGCGGCACCAGAATACCAAGGCTGGAGCCCGCTTGAATGGTCCCGGTGACCAGCGTTTTGTCGTACCCCCGCCGCAGCAGCTCTGGCAGCGCAATAGTGGCCCCGATGGCCATACCGGCAACGGACAGACCGTTCATCGCCGAAATCAGAACCATCAGGCCAATGGTGCCGATCGCCAGGCCGCCTTTTACCGGGCCCATCCAAACGTGGAACATCCGGTACAGATCATCGGCGATCTTTGACTCTGACAGCACGTATCCCATGAAAATGAA
Organism: Phaeobacter sp.; assembly: GCF_022825805.1. GTDB lineage: Bacteria > Pseudomonadota > Alphaproteobacteria > Rhodobacterales > Rhodobacteraceae > Phaeobacter. The sequence continues at coordinate 13,271 of NZ_JAJDWC010000054.1, read as the reverse complement.
CATCGGCAGTGTCAGCAAAGGATACCATTTCATCAGTTTCATCGCCGCCGAGAACGGGATTTCACTGCCGCCGGTGCCCCACAGCAGCATGCCCGCCACAGCGCCGACAAAGCCAATGGCGCCAAACACGCGTTGGCCGGTCATGAGCATGAGCATCATGCCTGCAAACATGACAATTGCGATCCATTCGTAGGACATCAGATTTCCACTCCGCGCAGACGTCCGATATCCCGGAACAGTTCAGCAAGACATTGTAGCAGCATCAAAAAGACGCCGAAGCATAAGATGGTTTTGACAGGCCACAGGAACGGCCGCCATACGGTCGAGCTGCGCTCCAGATAGCCCAGTTTTTCTGCCGCCGCCGATGGGCCATCGCGCAGTGCAGTCATCAGCAGATCTCCGAAGAACTGGAACGGCTCCAGCCCGAAGTAGCCGAGCGAATAGGCGGTTGAACTGACCGCGCCGTAAAACAGGATCGCCAGATAGCCCATCAGGAACAGAACGGTGAATGCATCCACCCAGGCTTTGGTTTTCAGTGACCAGCTGCCATAGAAAAGGTCCATCCGCACGTTGGATCCCATCTGGATCGAATAGGGCCCGCCAAGAATGTAATAGGCGACCATCACGAACTGCGCGGTCTCCAGGGTCCAAAGCGATGGGGTGAAGAACGTCTTTGACACGGATGACCACAACAGCACGCCAACGAGGGCAAAAATCAGATACATCGCCACGCGACCGATCAGCCTATTCAGGGCGTCGATGGCGCGGATGTAACCGGTGATGAACCTAGGCATCGCTGCTGCCCCCTTGTCTTGCTGGCGCGGTGGTTGCTGGGGTTGCTGCCTCTAGCCGGTCCAGCGCTGGGCGCAGCAGGGTCAGCACTTCCTCCGCCATGGTCTGTTCCGCCTCTGGGTCCGCCAGGAGATCGTTGCGGATTTCGAGCATGACATTCGCAATCCCATTGCGTTGGCCATGCAGTTGCAGGCTGTGCGTGACGCCATCTTCCGGCCCATAGGGGCTGTTGCGTTCAATCTGGCGATGTGGCAGCGCGGCGGCTTCGTCTAGCATGGCATCGGCCAAACGGCTGTCATCGTCATGCAAGATGCCGATTTCCACAGCGCGGGTGGTGCCGTGATAAACGGGCGTGAAACTGTGAACCGTCACCAAAACTGGCTGCCTGCCCGCGTGCTGCCGGGCCATGATCAGCTGGGTGACCGCTTCGCAAAAGGGGCGATAGACGGATTGGACCCGTTCGTCTCGCGCCGCCTGGTCGAGCGCTCGGTTGCCCGGAACTTCGATGACCTCGGATCGGCTCGGCATAGCGCTGGGTGCCTCTGGCGGGCGGTTGCAGTCATAAACCAACCGAGACACGCGGCTGGCAATCATCGGACAATCCAGAGCCTTGGCCAGTGCCAAAGACACGGCGCGCGCGCCCGGATCCCAGACCGTATGGCTGTTGCGATGCGCCGCCGTCAGGCCCAGATCACCGTAGCGCTGCGGGATATGGTTGCTGGCGTGTTCACACAGCACGATCACCTCGCCGGCACCATCGGCATTCCAGACCTCAACCGGCGCATCGGTGCGGTCCTGCAGATCTGCGAATGGAGCGTTGGAATCGCTCGGTGACATTTGAAACTCCCTGATTTTGGAAAAATGTTTTCATGAGCGATTGATTGTGTCAATATTTTTTCAGATCAAAGCGCAGCAAATGAGCCAGACTGGTTTTTGGACGGCTGTTGTGCTTAATTCATCGTCAAACCAGCGGGACACCCATCTGTGAGCAAACCACCCAGCACTGTGCGAGAGTTGATCCGCGCGCAATACGCCGCGCTGACGCAATCTGAACGCAAATTTGCCAATGCATTGCTGGCGAATTACCCAGCGGCGGGTCTGGCTTCGATCACCATCGTTGCCTCTAATGCGGAGGTTTCCACACCGACGGTGGCGCGTATGGTGCAAAAACTGGGGTTCAAAGGGTATCCGCAGTTTCACCAGGCCCTGCTGAAGGAGCTGGAGGCAAAAGGATCCGGTCCAACCCAGCGGCGGGCCAATTGGGCGACTGAGGCGCCAGAGGGGCACCTGCTGAACAGATTTGCACAGGCGGTGACCGACAACCTGAGCCAGACCTTCGCCAATGTCGATTCCGAACAGTTCGAGGCAGCGGTGCGCCAGTTGGCGGACACCGAGGGGCGGCTTTATGTGGTGGGCGGGCGGATCACCCGTGCGCTTGCGGATTACGCGTTCACCCATTTTCAGGCGATCCGTCAGCGGGTGACCCACATGACGTCCTCGTCGGCCACCTGGCCACACTATGTTCTGGATATGGAGGAGGGCGACACGCTGCTGATGTTTGACGTGCGTCGCTACGAAACCAATCTACAGCGGCTCGCCGAACTGTCGGCTGACCGCGGGGTCCGGGTCATATTGCTGACCGATCAGTGGTCCAGTCCGGTCAACACAGTGGCGACCCATACGTTCAATTGCTGGGGGGAAATCCCCTCGGCGTGGGATTCTAACATCGCCACAATGATGCTGCTGGAGGCGATGATCGCGGCCACGCAGGAACAGAGATGGGATGAAACCCGCGCCCGCTATGAAAAGCTGGACACGCTGTTTGATACCACGCGCTTGTTTCGGAAATTCACGTGACGCAGGCGGCAAGCCCGCGTCGCTGCGATCCCGTCAGGCCAAGAGTGTTTCTGTCGAAGAAAAGAACATCGCCTGGCTGACAGCAGATCTGATCTGTGCCTCGGTATAGGGTTTGGAAATCAGGAACGCAGGTTCCGGACCATCCCCTGTCAGCAGCTCTTCGGGGAACGCCGTGATAAAGATCACCGGCCCATCAAAACGCCCGGTCAGAATACCGTTGACCGCGTCTATCCCGCTGGAGCCGTCCACCAGTTTGATGTCAGAGAGGATCAGATCCGGTTTTTCCTGCTCCGCCAACGCCAGAGCCGCATCCGCGCTGCGGGCGACACCGGTGACACGATGACCCATCTGCGCCACGATGGCCTCCAGATCCATCGATATTATGGCCTCATCCTCGATGATCATGATCCGACCGCTGGTCGATTTGGCCATCTCTTGATAGGCGATCTCGATCAGGCCTGTCACATCGGTCTGGGGCAGGGCCATGATCTTGCTGATTTCATGGGGCTGAAACCCTTCGATTGTATGCAGCAACAACGCTTCGCGCGTGTTGGTGGTCAGGCATTGCAGATGGGCCTGCGCCTTGTTCTCCAACCCTTCGGGCCCTGTTGGCACCTCTACGGTGGCCCCTGATGTGGTCCAGATCGCATGGAAGGCCGCAAAGAGAGCGACCTTATTGCCGCCGTCTGCCTCAAACCGTTCCGGTGCCGCCAGGATCGCTTCGAGGGTCGCAACCGCATAGGCATCACCGCTGTCTTGGGTGCCGCAAAGCGCACGGGCGTAGCGACGCAGAAACGGAAGGTGTTTTGCGATTTCATCCGCCGGTGTGCTTTTTGGTTGTGTTGTCATTGCGACGATCCCTTTTTTGAATAGGCCCTCGGAACCATTTGTGTCTTAATGCGTTAGACACATGTCAGCCCCCAAGTTGACGTGTCCCGTCTCAGAGGTTGGCATGCCCCCAGACCCAACAAAGTCAACGCAAAGGCCACAGTCGGTCGACGATCAGATCGACCAGAATTTGCGGCTTGTGTTCGACACTGTTGCAGAGCAGCCGATCCCGACGCGCTTCTTGGATTTACTGGATCAGCTTCGCGCCCAAGATGCAAACGCACCGTTTTCCGAAAATACGTCCGTCCGCCCGTCCTCTTCCGGGCAAGAACCGGACAATCGTGATGAGTGATCCGCGCGAAACTCTGGAGGATCATATCGGTGCGATGCGGGCTTTTGCGATATCTTTGACGCGTGATCCGATATTGGCGGATGACCTCGTGCAAGAGGCTTTAATGAAGGCCTGGAGCCATATGGATGGCTATCAGGAGGGTAGCAACATGCGCGCCTGGCTGTTCACCATTTTGCGCAACACCTATTATTCGCTGCACCGCAAACGCCGCCGCGAGGTGCAGGATGTTGACGGTGTTTTCCAGCAAACCCTGTCCCAAAAACCCGATCATGACGGCCGTTTGAACCTGCGCGATTTTAACGCTGCTTTTGCGCAATTGCCGGATGAACAGCGCGAGGCATTGGTCCTGGTCGGGGCCGGCGGCTTTTCCTATGAGGAAGCGGCCAAGACCTGCGGCGTCAAGGTTGGCACGATCAAGAGCCGTGTCAGCCGTGGACGGCTGCGACTGGCCGAGCTGATGCAGCTGCCGGAGAATGAACCGATTGAATTGACCGATGTGGTCACCGCAGGCATCGTGACCGGGCGCAATTTAAGCTGATTGGTCTGATGTTCCGAAGCCTCCGAATTCTTTTGTCCAATGGGCGTTTCTTGGCCTGTCTCGGCCTGGCAGCTCTTGCCGTGCTGATGGGCATCGTGTTGGCAGCGCCGTCGCATGCGGTCATAACGGTATTCTTGGTCCTTGCTGTGCCGCTCGCTGGGATGCTGCTGCTATTGGGGCAGATCCTGATGACAGGTCCGTCGCCTGGGGTGAAACCACCGTCTGGACCGGCTGGGGCGCGCGATGCGACGGTCAGCGCGACACGGGCTGATCAGGCGCAAAACACCATGCCTGATGATATGATGCCAGATGACGCCATGCTAGAAGACGCAATGCCAGATCACACAGTGGCAGATGACACGGAGGCAGAGACACAGCAGCTCATCGCAGCCTTGCAGCAGGCCCAGCAGCAGATCGAGCGGGACAGCAGAGAAAAGACCGATTTGCTGCGCGAGGTAAACCACCGGGTCAAAAACAATCTGCAACTGATCGTATCCATCATGAACATGCAGGCCAGGGACGTGCGCACGCCAGAGGCCATGGCGGTGTTGGCGCAGCTGCAGCGTCGTGTGCGCGGGCTGGCGGCGGTTTATCGCACCGTTGCGCCCCGACCGGATGACACGTCCATCGATGCTGCGGAATTGATCGACGGGCTGTCCCGGGAGCTGGCGGCGGTGTCCCATGTGCAGATGGCAACCTTGGAGGTCGACACCGATGCCGAGGCTGCTGCATTGGATCAGGAACAGGCGGTCAATCTGTCGATGCTGCTGGCCGAGGCGATCACTTACCTGACCGCTTTGGCGCAGCCCGCGGCGGATGGGGCCGTCTCCTTGTCGATCAGCTTTGCACGCCGGTCCTCTGGCGCAGGAGCGGAGCCTGACGACTTGGTGCTGACGTTTTGCGCGATGGCCCAGGGGGAGGGCAACCCAGATACTCCGGTGTCTGATACTCCGGTTTCAGCGACGCAGGTGTCAGACTTCCCACCGCCTGATCTGGAGGGCCGTTTGATGCGCGCCTTTGTGCAGCAATTAAATGGTCACGAACAGATTGAAACCCGCGCGGGTCAAGTTACCTATGAGGTCGTGTTTCCCGCCGCCAGCCTGTAGTCTCCTTCAGGTTGCGGTTTTCTTGGGCCAAATCGAAGGTGTGATCTGTTTAAGATGTATTTGAAATATACCTATGTGAACTTTTTGCTGACCTCTGCGTTGTCTCTGTATGGATCGACGCGACAACAGAGGAGTTGAACGGCTCAGCGGTAGGGTGATCCTGAACTTTCTCGACTGATTTTCCGTGTGGTTGCCATCATTTGGCCTCAGACGCGATCGCCGGGAAGGGAATAGATCGGACGCTTTTTCGGCAGTTTGCCAGAGCGTTCCCATCACTTTCACGATGTACCTGAACCGAATGAAGCACACTTATAAGTTGTATGATTAACCTGCCCTTCAGGTCAATCGACTATCTTGTGAACCGCCGAAATAGACTGCCAGGCCATGCGCCAAGCCCCTTATCGGAGCCCCTAGATGTGAGAGACGCAAATCCAACATTGCAGCCGGATGTCATCGCGGACATTGCGGCAGAGCTGTGGTCACAGCTTGAACGCGGGCGGGCATCGCTAGTCCAGCTGTTCGGTCAGGATGGGCAACAACCCGTCAGCCACCGGGTGGACCGGGACAATAAATGCTTGTGGTTCATTGGCGCGGCGGACAGCGGGCTTGCGGCGGGCGTCACCCCTGCCTGCGACGGGCAACTTGTGTTTTCTGCACCGGCCCAGGACTATTTCGCATGTCTCGACGGCGTCGTGGAGCGGGCGGAAGATGCGGCGGTTTTGGACAGTCTCTGGAGCTTTGCCGCCCGCGCATGGTTCGACGGCGGCCGCGAGGATCCAAATGTCGTGCTGTTTCGCTTTCGCCCGCAGAAGGCTGCGGTCTGGACGCCAAGCGCCCGGTTGCAATTGATCAATCCCAGGATGGTCCAGTTCAGCTTTAACGGTTCATCCCCGGTGCATGGCAACGCCGCAAAGTAACGCATTGGCCACTGGGGTGCGCGTCAACCGCCAGCGCCCCGGCGCGCTATGCGGGAGGTGCAGGATGCGTTGCCATGGCTGCCACATCGTTTTATGCGAATGGCAGGCGCAGTTTGGCGCCATCAGCGAATAGGATCCTTTCATGAGCGATATTGAACGCCACCACACCGGCCCCCGCATGAGCCAGATCGTCAAACATGGCGACACCATCTATCTCGCCGGTCAGGTCGGCACCGCAGGCGCCAGCGTCGCCCAGCAAACACAGGACTGTTTGGATAAGGTGGACGCCCTGCTGGCAGAGGTCGGCAGCGACAAGACACGGCTGCTGCAGTGCACCATCTGGCTCGCAGATATGGCGGATTTCGCCGAAATGAACGCGGTCTGGGATGCCTGGGTGCCAGAAGGGCAGACACCAGCGCGTGCCTGCGGCGAAGCGAAACTGGCGCGCCCGGATTTCCTGGTCGAGGTTTTGGTCACCGCCGCCGCATAACCGCAGCGTAACCGCTGGGCTAGTCGTTGGCCTGTTGCAGATCGCCACTGGCGGTCAGCTGGGGCCGCGGCAGATGCGAGAGCAGCTCTGCCACCAATTGGCGGCAGGGCTCACCACGCCAGGCTTTGGGGTGGAAGGATGCGGGCAAATCTGGATGCCGCAGGACGACCCGCCTCCATCGATGCACCACGAGGGTGCGCAGGGTGACGATCTGCAGTTCTGTCAGGGGCGGCAGCGCGGATTGCCCGGCCTCACGGTGGGCCATGCCATCTGCTGCGTGACGCAGATCCATCCCCAGAACCGCCGCCAGCACCTGTTCCAGCGTGGCGCAGGCCTGGCACAGATCTGCGGGAAACAACCGGTCCTGAAACCAACCAGGAACGCGCATTTCTGGGTCTTGAACCACCAGCAGATCGCGTCCACCACGCGGCGGTGCACACAGACCAAGCGCGGTCGAGCGGTTGACAGAAAAATACGTGCTCTGCTCCAGCAATGGCTCCAGTGCGGTGGATTGGCCGTCTTCGGCGATCACCAGGTGCCAGGCCTGTGCAGGCACAGCGGCCGCGGCATAGATGCGCGGTGTCACCTCCGCCGATTGGCGGCGACCAAGATCTGTCAGCACATGCACCGAGGCGCGACCTGATTTATGGCTGTCGATCCAGCCATCCTTGCGCAGACGATGCAGGGCGACGCGAATGGCCTCCGGTTTGATGCCCATCGGCGTGATGATCTGGGTGAGCGTCTGGCCGTTGATACAGTCGCCGTTCTGCTGCGCCATATCGCCGAACAGAGACACAATGATAGACCAGACCCGCTGGTTTTGCGGATCGCTGAGTTTGGCAATGGCGCTGTCAAACCATGGGATGTTCAGATCAGTCATACTGGCGTTGTAGGACGGCCAAGGCCAATAGACCAGCCCAGCCGTCCCAGCGACGTCAGTAGGCGTTCATCGTGAGCAACTCATATTCTGCTGCGACATCGCCGTCCTGATTGGTCAGCGTCACATGCCAGCGCACTTCGCCATACTCATCATTGCGCGGCGTCTTCTGTTTGACGGTCAATCGCACCTGGATGCTGTCGCCGGCGACGACCGGTTTCATGAACCGCAGGTTATCCAGCCCGGTGTTGGCCAGCACAGGTCCTTCGTCGGGCTGCACAAACAGGCCCGCGGCGAAGGACAACAGCAGATAGCCATGCGCCACCCGACCGGGGAAGAAGGGGTTCCGCTTCGCGGCCTCATCATCCATGTGGGCATAAAACGTATCCCCTGTGAAATGAGCGAAGGTCTCAATGTCCTGTAGCGTGATTGTGCGCGAACCCGTGTGCAGCGTATCCCCGATCGCCAGATCACCAAAGCGGCGCGTGAACGGATGCTCCGGGTGGCTGTGTTCGTCACTGCCCGGCACCCAGCGCGTGCCAATTGCGGACAGGATTTCTGGCGAACCCTGAATGGCGGTGCGCTGCATGTAGTGTTTGACACCGCGCACGCCGCCCATTTCTTCGCCACCACCAGCCCGGCCTGGTCCACCATGGACCATATGGGGCAGGGGAGAGCCATGCCCGGTGGCTTCCTGCATCGACGCACGGTTGTTGAAATAGAGCCGCCCGTGATAGGCGCCGGCGCCGATTGCAACGTCGCGCGCAACATCGGCATCGTTGGTGATGACAGACGCCACCAGCGACCCTTGCCCCCGGTTGGCCAGTGCAACCGCGTGATCCAGATCGCGATACCCCATCAGTGTGGCAACCGGCCCAAAGGCCTCTGTGTCATGGATGCGTTCTGCGGTGTCGGGATCGGCACAATGATACAGCATCGGTGGCACAAAGGCGCCATCCTCAGCGCTGGCACCGGTCACGTCAAACTGGTCGGGATTGCCAAACACACGGGTGGCTTCGGTCCCGATGAGTGCAGCTTTTTCCAGCACATCGCGTTTCTGCGCGGCCGACACGAGCGCGCCCATCTTGATCCCTTCAAGGCGCGGATCGCCGATTTGGACCTTCGCCAGACGCTGCGACAGCGCGCCGATCACAGCATCGATTTGTGGTTCTGGCGCGATGATGCGGCGAATGGCGGTGCATTTCTGTCCCGCTTTGGTGGTCATCTCGCGGCTGACCTCTTTGATGAACAGGTCGAACTCCGGCGTGCCGGGTGTCGCATCAGGCCCAAGCACAGAGGCATTCAGGCTGTCCTGTTCGGCGATGAACCGGACCGAGTTGTTCAGGATCGCAGGGGTGGCGCGCAATTTCAAAGCAGTGTCCGCCGATCCGGTGAAGCTGACCACATCTTGCATGCCAAGATGATCCAGCATCGGCCCCAACCCACCAGACACCAGTTGCAGCGCCCCTTCTGGAAGCAGTCCGGATTGCAACATCAGCCGAACCGCCAGCTCTGTGACATAACAGGTCGCTGTCGCTGGTTTCACGATGGCCGGGACACCCGCCAACAGGGTGGGGGCCAGTTTTTCCAACATGCCCCAGACCGGAAAGTTGAAGGCGTTGATGTGCACCGCGACCCCTTGCAACGGGGTGCAGATATGCTGGCCCAGGAACGTTCCGTTGCGTGACAGCTGCTCGACATCTCCATCAAGGTAGATATGCGCGTCCGGCATCTCACGGCGGCCTTTGGAGGCGAAGACGAACATGGTGCCGATGCCGCCGTCGATATCGATCATATGGTCCGATTGGGTCGCGCCGGTGTTGAACGACAGATCATAAAGCGCCTGTTTATGCTGGTTCAGGTGCCCGGCCAGTGCCTTCAGCAGGCGCGCCCGATCATGAAAGGTCATTCTTCGCAGATTGGGGCCACCGACGTTGCGGGCATGCTCCAGCATGGCCTCCACATCCAGTTGCGCATTGCCGGCACGGGCCATCGCCTCGCCGGTCACAGCATTGGCGATCTGGCGGGCGGACTCATCCGGTGCGATCCATTGGCCAGCCGCGAAACTGGAAACGTCAAATAGGCTCATCACGGGGATCCTTTGCATCTGTTGCTGGGGCCGACGGGGGCAAAAGGTGGATGCAAATATATTGACCGTCCGGTCGGTTTATGCAAGATTTTTTGCAACAGATCGCAGGGAGGGCGCAGGGATGGCAGAAATGGTTCTGGTTCAAGACCATGGAAACTGGACGGAAATCACGTTGAACCGCCCTGATAGGCTGAACTCTTTCAACGAAGAGATGCACCTTGCCCTGCGGCAGGCGTTGACCGCCGCCCGTGATGGTGGCGCACGCGCGATCCTGCTGACCGGGGCGGGGCGCGGGTTTTGTGCCGGGCAGGATCTGGGTGACCGCGATCCGCGCAAGGCGGAAACCCCACCCGATCTGGGCCACACCGTACGCACATTCTATGCCCCGCTGGTGACATTGATCCGCTCGCTGGATTTGCCCGTCATCTGCGCGGTCAACGGCGTCGCTGCCGGGGCCGGGTCCAGCCTGGCACTGGCCTGCGATATTGTTCTGGCTGCCGAAAGCGCGCGGTTCATTCAGTCCTTCGCCAAGGTCGGCTTGATCCCAGATACCGGTGGTAGCTGGCATTTGCCGCGCCTGTTGGGCGAGGCCCGGGCCAAAGGGCTCGCGCTGACGGCAGAGCCTCTGTCGGCCCAAAAAGCAGAAGACTGGGGGCTGATCTGGAAGGCGCTGCCGGATGCGGACCTGATGGGAGAGGCGCGCGATTTGGCCGCCCGGCTTGCGGCGGGCCCCACCCTTGGTCTGGGGCTGACGAAACAGACCATCCAGGCCGCAGCAACCACCAGCCTGCTGGATCAGCTGGAGCGCGAAGCGGGCGCGATGAAGACATGCGGGGAAAGCGCCGACTATGCCGAAGGGGTCGCCAGCTTCCTCGAGAAACGCGCTCCGAACTTCAAAGGCGCCTGACGATGACCCCGAAACAGCGCGCCGAACGATCCGCAGCCGCCATGTGGGCCGAAGACCGGGCCTCCCAATGGGCCGGGCTGGAGATTGCGGAGGTGGACGAAGGCACCGCGACATTGCAGATGACGGTGGCGGCGCATCATTGCAACGGCCACGGTATCTGCCACGGCGGTGTCACGTTTCTGCTGGCTGACAGCGCCTTTGCCTTTGCGTGCAACAGCCGCAATCAGGCCACTGTGGCCCAGCACAATGTGATCAGCTATGCCGCGCCCGGCCATCTGGGTGATCGGTTGACGGCCGAGGCACGGGAGGTGTCCCTGACCGGGCGCAGCGGCATTTATGATGTGACCGTCACCAACCAGGACGGCAAAAAACTGGCCGAGTTCCGTGGATTTTCACGGGCAATCAAAGGCCAGGTGTTTGAGGAAACCCCAGATAGTTGAGCGCACCATTCAACCGGCGTGGAGGATAAAATGAAAGACCTGACCCCAAACAAGGCGGATCTGGATCCGATAGAGATCGCATCCCTAGATGAAATCCGTGCGCTGCAGCTGGAGCGGTTGAAATGGTCGCTGCGGCACGCCTATGACAATGTGCCGATGTACAAACAACGTTTCGATGCGGCGGGTGTGCATCCCGACGATCTGCAGCAGCTGTCCGATCTGGCCAAATTTCCTTTCACCCACAAGAACGATCTGCGCGACCACTATCCCTTTGGTCTGTTTGCCGTGCCGCGCGAGCAGATCATCCGCCTGCATGCGTCGTCTGGCACCACCGGCAAGCCAACTGTGGTCGGCTATACCGCAAATGACATCAGCAATTGGGCCGATCTTGTGGCGCGCTCCTTGCGGGCATCCGGCCTGCGCAAAGGTGACATGGTCCACAACGCCTATGGCTACGGGCTATTCACCGGCGGGCTTGGGGCGCATTACGGGATCGAACGGCTGGGCGCGACGGTGGTGCCGATGTCGGGCGGGCAGACCGAAAAACAGGTCGGCCTGATCACCGATTTCAAACCAGACGGGATCATGGTCACGCCGTCCTATATGCTCAATATCTTGGAGCAATATCACAAACAGGGCATGGACCCGCGTGAGTGCTCTTTGAAGGTCGGGATCTTTGGCGCCGAACCCTGGACCGATGCGATGCGCAAAGAGGTCGAGGCTGCCTTCGACATGCATGCTGTCGACATCTACGGGCTGTCCGAAATCATGGGTCCGGGCGTTGCCAACGAATGTGTCGAAACCAAAGATGGCCCCGTGATCTGGGAAGATCACTTCCTGCCCGAAATCATTGATCCAGAAACAGGCGAAGTGCTGCCGGATGGCGAACTGGGCGAGTTGGTTTTCACCACGCTCACCAAGGAAGGCCTGCCGATGGTACGCTACCGCACCCGCGATCTGACACGCCTCCTGCCAGGCACCGCGCGGTCGATGCGGCGGATGGAAAAGATCACCGGACGCAGTGACGACATGATCATTCTGCGCGGCGTCAACGTCTTTCCCAGCCAGGTCGAAGAGCAGCTGTTGGCCACCGGTGGTCTGGCACCTTACTATCAGATCGAACTCTATAAATCCGGTCGCATGGACGCGATGCGCGTTTTTGTCGAGGCCAGCCCCGGCGCCACCGATGAATTGAGCAAAACAGCCGCCGCGCGGATGCTGACCAAACGCATCAAGGATATGGTTGGTGTCTCAACCGAGATCATAGTAGGCGAGCCGGGCTCGGTGGAGCGCAGCCAGGGCAAGGCCAAGCGCGTCATCGACACCCGCAACAAGGAGTGACCCGGCTTGGCCCGCACGATTGCAAAAGACCATGATCATAAGCGCGCGCAGATCCTGAAATCAGCGGCCAAAGTCTTTGCCGAGGCGGGCTTTGATCGGGCTTCCATGACCCAGCTGGCGCGCGAGTGCGGGATCTCCAAGGCCAATATCTATCACTACTACGACAGCAAAGATGCGGTGCTGTTCGGCATTCTGGACACCTATCTGAGCGAGCTGCGCGACCGGGTGCTGGCGGTTGATCTGCCCGAGAATGACCCGCAGGCGGCCCTGCACCGCATCGTGGCGGAAATCCTGATGGCCTATCAGGGGGCTGATCACGAACATCAGGTCCAGATCAGCGCCATGGGTGCATTGCCCGAAGACCAGCAGAAACGTCTGCGCGGCTACCAGCGCGATTTGGTCGCTTTCATGAGCAAGGCCATCGCACAGCTTGCCCCCGAGGTTTTCGATGGTGACGCCGAAAAACTGCGCGCTGCCACCATGTCGGTCTTTGGCATGCTGAACTGGTATTACATGTGGAATTCAGGCTCCGGCTCCGACGCCCGCGAAGCCTACGCCGAGGTGGTCGCCAAACTCACCCTTGGCGGCGTGCGAACGCTCTAGCTGTGAGCTTTCAACAGGTTGTCCATTCGATCCAGACCGAGTTGGTTGGAGTTACCAAGCACCAACCCTATTCGGAGGGATCGAATGAACATTCACAGCAATGCCAGACTGACACCTTTGGGTCGAGCGCGATT
>NZ_JAJDWC010000050.1 GCF_022825805.1 Phaeobacter sp. | reverse complement strand
GTTTCTTGCGCAAACTGGGGTACACGTATAAAAAAAATCGCTGGTGGCAGCCGAAAGGCTTCGCTCACGTGTGAAGCGTCTTCGGCAGGGCTGGTTCAAACACCGCATGCCCGCCATGCGCGCGCAGCCCACAAGGCTTGTTAGTGGCAGCCGTAATCTCCCCAAAAGTGGCAATTGAAAGTTCCCCACCCGGCAGCGTCAGTGCCAATTCCAAACTTCAAATATTTGGAATTTGTGCTGTCGCGGGAAACAGGCCTGATGCTCTGATTATCGAGAGACAGGGGCCGTCAGGTGAAGGGATTGAGGGAGATCGTTTTGATCCACGATTTACGAAGACAGGGGCTGAGTATCTCGGCCATCGCGCGCAAGGTTGGTTCTGACCGCAAGACCGTGCGCAAGTATCTGGAACAGGGTTTGGAAGCGCCGAGCTACAGCCCGCGTCCGCTGCAAGGTAGCGTGCTGGACCCGTACCGTGAGTATCTGGAAGGGAGGGTTCGGGCTTTCCCTGATCTCTCGGCCCGGCGCTTGCTGCGCGAGATCAAGTCCATGGGGTATGAAGGCAGCTATTCGACGCTGAAGCCCTTTCTGCGTGAGTTGCGTCCGCCCAGGCGCGCGCCCTTTGCGCAGCGGTTTGAGACGCCGCCCGGTCGTCAGGCGCAGGTGGACTTTGCCGAGTTCAAGGTTGAGTTCACAGACGAGCCTGGTGTCATCCGGAAAGTCTGGCTTTTCAGCCTCGTTCTTGGTCACTCGCGCTGGCTCTGGGGCCGGTTTGCGTCCAGCCAGAACTTGCAGACGGTTCTGCGGTGCCACATGGCCGCCTTTGGGGAAATGGGCGGGGCACCGGAGGAGGTCCTCTATGACCGAATGAAAACCGCCGTGATTGGCGAGGATAGCGCTGGCGTCGTCACGTATAACAGCTCACTCGTTGCCCTTTTGAACCACTACGGCGCTGCGCCCCGGGCCTGCAAACCATACAGGGCGCAAACCAAAGGCAAGGTGGAGCGTCCGTTCCGATATATCAGGCAGGACTTCTTCTTGGCTCGGACGTTCCGCAATATCGACGATCTCAACGCCCAGTTCGACGCATGGCGGTGCGAGATCGCCAATCCCCGGGTACACGCAACCACGGACCGGATCGTTGATGAAGCTTTTGCAGAGGAGAAACCTGCGCTCAAATCTCTGCCCGCCATTCCCTACAGCGCTGTTCTGACGGTTGAACGGCGGGTCAGCCATGAAGGCATGGTCTCGGTCGATGGCAATTACTACTCGGTGCCGGACACCACTCGCAGGCGCACGGTCGAAGTGCAGAACCACGTCGACGAGATACGCATCTTCGAAAATGGCATCTGCATTGCCCACCACCCGGTGCTTGAAGGGCGCAATCGGCGCCGGGTTGACCCTGTGCATCGCAAAGCCCCGCCGCCACGCGCCATAGCGCAAAGGTCGAAGGGCGTGCCGCAGCGCTCACTCGCGTTCTATGATGCGGTCGGTCAGCGGCTGGCTGCGGGAGGTGTGCAATGACCGCAACACTCGACCGGATCCGCGGCGCACTTGTCGGCCTGAAGATGCCGCGCGCCCTCGAAGCGCTGGACCACACGATGCAGAAGCTGGAACAAGGCGAGATCTCAGGGATCGAGGCACTGGATGCACTGCTCAGTGAGGAATACGCCACCCGGGAAACCCGCCGGATTGATGTCGCGCTGAAAACCGCCAAGCTGATGCCGATCAAAACACTGGAAGGTTTTGACTTCACCTTCCAGCCCTCGCTTGATCGGGAGCGGATTGCCGCGCTGGCGCAGCTGGACTTCATTCGTCGCGCCGAGGTCGTCCACTTCCTGGGCCCGCCTGGTACCGGCAAGTCGCATCTGGCGACAGCACTGGGCGTCGCGGCTGTGAAGGCTGGAAAGCAGGTCTATCGCGCAACATTGGCCGAGCTCATCAATGCTCTGGTCAAGGCTGAGCGTGAGGGACGCTTGGCCGAAAAGATCCGCTTCTATGCGCGCGCATCCCTGCTGATCGTCGATGAGATCGGCTATCTGCCGATCACCCAAGGCGGCGCAAACCTGTTCTTCCAACTGGTGAATGCCCGTTACGAAAAGGGGGCAATGATCCTGACATCCAATCGAGGCTTCGCCGAATGGGGCGATGTCTTCGGCGACCCCGTCGTGGCCACAGCGCTATTGGACCGGCTGTTGCATCACGCCGTCGTCGTCCAGATCGAAGGCGCCAGTTACCACCTGCGCGGCCACGCCGATCTGATACCTGAACACACCCGCACAAACGCACCCATCACACCGCCGCCACCGCCAAAACGGCGCGGTCGTCCACCTAAAAACGGAGCTGCAAGTCACTGAACCGGCTGACAACCGAGACCGCAAAACTGGGGAATTTTAACCTGCCCGTTTTGGGGAAAATTGAGATGCCATTGACACCGGCACCGTCCGACAAGGATGGATAGGCGAAGAGCAGGGTTTGTGCATCACCTGGGTCAACTGTCAGGGAGAAGCCCTGATCCAGACTGGCATCGAAAGCGACCTGAATCTCAGCCAAAAGCGGTCCAGAGACTTCCGCCTCGGCCGCATCCTGCAACTCTTGCAATAGTTGTTTCTGTTTCTTTCCGGATAAATCTGGGTTTTCGGGATCGCGGTCGCCTTCAAAACCAAGCTGTGTCCGATCTAGGGATAGATCCACATCTTCCGAGAAGCGATGGATCACGTCATAGGCCTTGGAAAGGGACGTGCCTCCTTTGAAGATCATGTGATCGCCAAAGGAGGGCAAGGCGAAAAGCTGCTTCAGGGACCAGCAAACCCAGAAGTCCTTCTCGACAATGGCCTTGGATAGCCCGAGCTGCGCCGCAGCCTCTTGGAAGGCCTCGTCTCGTTGTTCAGGGGCGTCGTTGGCAAACTGATCCATGCTCAAGCGTGCGCAACGATCTGCTGCACAACAGGATGCATCCAGGCAGGCACATGCTTGCTTTGCTTGGAAAGCAGAGTCCTATCCTTGTCATCAAGTGAGCGTGCCAATTTGCCAATCACCTGGTCATCGACCCGGTCCTTGCCGACATAACGCAGCGCTTGAAACACGGCACCGGTCTTCTGGCCCGCGCCAACGAGCGTCTTAGAGGACGCATTGCGAAACTGGATCACCTGCCGACCGATTGTCTTTGTACGCGTCGGGCCATCAGTCATGTAAGTGGGCTTGGATGGCACCTGGGTAGAGAGTCCCAGCTGATTGGCCGCCATGGCGGGGGAGGGCTGCAGGACCTGGTTGTCCTTGCGAGCCACAGCCTGCGCGACATCGTCCGCGGACGGCGACAGATAGCCAAAGCGCAGGCTTTTCTTGGGATAGTCGTAGAGTCCCCGCGTCAGGCGCCGGATCACACCCTGATCGGCCAGGCGCGACAACGCCTGATCCACGCTGGCGCGGGACCCGATGTCCAGAAAATCCGACGGTGCAAAGATTGCTCCGCGGCCTTTTCCGATGATGCGTTGTTTGATCTTCGATGTGATCATCGATCTATCTCCTTGTCAGAAAATAGAGTGTGTTTTTCTGAAAGTCAATGTTGGAGAATGCGTATATAGGGCCGTCTCAGAAGGTGGGACACGGCATTTTGCTGTCGTTGGAAATAACTTCGAGCCGTCTGCACTGGCCGAAAGCGGCCGATCACGCGATCATTCAAGAATGTCTAGTACTTCGATGACATCCTGCGCTCGGTTAACAAATGGGTCGTTAGGCTTTTTTTGGCACGCAATCGATCGGCAGAATGTTTCAACGACAGCAGCGGTTCGGCTTAGTCCTGGGGCTTTTGAAGTCGCTGTTTTCGACCAAAATCGTGCAGTTGACCGGACTGTGGGTCGCTTCCCCTCATTCGCCCCCAAGAAAATGATGCACGCAAAGAGTTTTCCACAACACTTAGTTCTGCACAAAGGCCATAGACGCACGCCAAGATTGTGTTTTGGGATTTGGATTTTTTAAAATAGGCTCTCAGCAAGGCCGCATATTTGGCCGTTTGTAGTGCTTTGAAGGGACTTCTTTTTATGGCTCGAAATCAATTATCTCCAATCCTTGCAACCTTGTTATTCGGTATTGTGTCGACATCATCGATGGCCCAATCAAGTGAAACCCTTCGCATTGGCACCTGGAACATCGCAAATCTGCACCATGAAAGTGGCGTATCTCTGAGGGGCTCAGCACTTGCACGCGACGACCTGGACTATGCACGCCTTGCTGAGGTGGCAGCTGTGCTGGATCTAGATGTGGTTGCGCTTCAGGAAGTTGGTTCGCCCGCAGCCATTGCACGAATTTTTCCAGCAGATGAGTATCATGCCATCATCTCTGACAGATACGTCAAAGGAGCAGAAGAACAGCCCGCTGGTCAACGGGATATCTACACAGCATTAGTGTTTTCTAAAGACAGTTTTCCAGAAGCGCCCAATGTCACGACGATGGATGCTCTAAGCATTCAACACATCGGATTTGATCGGGACGGTACACCGAGCAGCCGTCCGACGAGGGCAGGGGTCATGGTGGATATCGAGTTGGGCGGCGAGACAGTCCGACTTCTTGGTGTACACCTAAAGTCATCATGCCACAGATGGTCTTTGGACCCGATCCAAGACCAGAATAACGATGGTCGTTTTTTCCGCTCTCGGTTCGATTGCCGGACCTTGGATGCGCAACTGAACATCTTGGAAAACTGGATTGAGCAGCAATCGGCGCAAGGAATACCAACGATTGTTCTGGGCGATTTCAACCGAGACATGAATGCTGAAAACGCTGACGGGGATTCGATAGATCCGTTCTGGATGCAACTGAACGACGGAACACCAGGTGGCCTTGAGCTGGCAAAAGGACCGCTCGGTATTGACGAAGTCTGCTGGCCCAGACATGGCGACAGGTTCGATGATCATATCGATTTCGTGATCTACGATCAGGCCTTGTCCGGTCTCGCGACGTTGGTCGAACCTCAGAAATTCAGCATGGGACATGAAGATGATCCCAGATACGCAACCATACCCGATCCCAACAATCCTGATTGGGACATTCGACAGAACCAGCGACTGTCTGATCATTGCCCTGTCGTTATGGAAATTCGCAAATAGGAGATTTCAACATGAGTGATTTACACCCAATCTTTGATGCCAAGCTTTCTGAAATGGACATCGCTGTCTTCGACCTTGAGACAACTGGCCTTCATTCCTCAAAGGATGCCATCATTCAAATAGCCGCGGTTCAGGTGAACCGAGCCGAACTTGGCGACGACTGGATGAGCTTTATTGATCCAGGGCCGGAACACCGCCCCATCCCTGATTTCATTCAAGACTTCACAGGCATTCAAGACGGTCAACTTGATGGCGCTCCGAACTTAAAATCAATGATGGAAACATTTGATGAATTCGTCGGTACGCGCATTGTTGCAGGACATAACGTTGCGCGATTTGATTTGGGATTCATCAGGCGGGCCGAGGTGCGCACTGGTGTGGAAGTGCAATCTGACTACTTTATCGACACTTTGAAGCTGATGCGCCGTTTGCATCCGGTCCTTGAAAGCAAGAAACTCGCAGCGTGTGGAACGTTTTACGGCATCGATTTTGACGCCAACGCACTTCATGATGCGCTTGCAGACACTCGTCTTGGTGCTCAGGTCATGCTGAAACAGTTCGAAGATCTCAGTGATCGCGGTGTAGAGACGTTTTCTGACATGCTTCAGTTCTTGTCTTGATACCCTTCTAAGTAATCATGGATCTGTATCGCTTTCGGGCCAATAAGTACGCCAGAAAGCAAGCAAATACCGGGGGGTCACGAGTTAGTGGCAGAGCCATTTACAGAGAATGAATGGGCGCAAATAAATGCGCACCTGGATATCAATCCTGCACAATATGGCCTGCCGGAACGGCGCGATGGATCGGTAGTTCTGTTAAGTTGGAACATCCGGAAGTTTGGCGCTTTTGAAGAGGGTGGAACACCCAAGAAGTCGGCTGGAGCTTTTGCATTGATTGAGCGTGTCTGTGCTCTCGCAGACCTCGTTGCGATCCAAGAGGTGCAACGTGACACTGGCAGTCTCTATGAGTTACGAAACCGTTTGCGATTGACCGGTGCACCTTGGGAAGTGGTCATAAGTGACGTCACAGGAATGGCGCCTGGTTACGACGGCATGGCTGAAAGGCACGCTATTCTCTTTCGCTCTGATCGGGTGAAGCGTGGCGACTTAGCATCTGACCTTTCCTTTGATCGTTCTGCAGTTCTAGAGAACAGCAATGACGCGCTCCGTGCGTTGGTTAAAGGGATCAAACGGTGAGCCTGCATTTGATCGCTATACACATGACTTCACGGACCATATGCCAATCTGGCTGCGGCTGCCTGTTCCTGCAGATGGACAGGCCGACTTCACGGTGGCCGAGTGAATGATCCAAAGGCAACGAGCAAACACCATAAGTAGCCAGTTTTTGGAGATGGCCAAAAGTATGGGGCCACAATTTTGTGGGGAGATGGCAGATGAGTAGCTTTTTTGGATTTCTTGCGGATTTCCCAACTTGGCTTCTGATCATTATCGGCATCTGCTTGATTGTGCTGGTGTGGGTTCTGTCTTCCGTCGCTCTAAGAAGCCAGTTGAAGAGGGGGCTGACGCTCTCGGACGCCAAAGACGAGATGGAGATCCGGAAGGCCTTCTTTACCATCGTCGGCATGGTCAGCATTGTGATTACAATCGCCTTTACCGCTTCCGAGGTGTCAGTCGCTGTGCGCGCTGAAAATAGGGAGCAGCTCTATGCAGCCCTAGGTCAATTGGCTGAAAGTAATGCCCAGAGTCCTGAGGTGAGCGCTGCTGCCCTTTTACAGCTTGGCAAGCTTGGGGCACACTCTCCTGACGACCTGCCAGCGTTGGTACGAGTTGTGAACGCATAGGGAGAAGCAATCCCGGGGATGAAATGCGGGCCGGACCATATCTTAAGATGAGACTGGCCTCTTATTGAGGACTTCATTGGCTTCCGTGACTTGATTAACTGTCACATTCACCTCATAAAGTGATATAATGTGATTAGAATACGGACAGCAAACGCATCATGGTACATATCTGGCAATCGGAGTTTTGGCCGAAGTTTGGCTATGATCGGACTGAGACCGAGCCGTATCTTGCCGCTGCTGCCGAGGCAGTCGGTGAGGTGTCTGGGCTGATCGCCGGGCTGGACGC
>NZ_JAJDWC010000132.1 GCF_022825805.1 Phaeobacter sp. | reverse complement strand
CGCGGCACGCCATGGTTTCGTCAGGTTGTTTGGTCGTCCAGCGCGGCGTCTGGGGCGTTTTTCTTGACTGACTCAATGCCATTGTCTCGCCCGGAGGCGCTTGCATAGCTTTGGGAGGTGCCGATCACCTGACCGTTGGTGGCTTTCAAGTTGAACATATGCTTACCGGATGATGTGTCCTTGCGCTCATATCGCGCGTCATCTGGTGCATTTTTCCGTACCGATGCGATCCCATTCTCGGCGCTGGCCTTTTGCTTGTATCCCTCGCTGGCCAGAATATTCTCGCCATTCCCGGCTTTCAGGCGAAATCGGAATTCCCCTGCTTTGTCTTCGTAGAGTTCAAACTTCCCGGCCATCTTTTACCTCCAATTGTATTTTACAAAGCAAGTAGAGCATGGCTTTGGGGATCCGGCAACGATTTCGCAGCCTGCTGGACGGGGTGGGCCAGTTGTCGTTGTGCGAATTAGTCTTGGTTTTGCTTTTCTTTGTAAGCTTGCCACAGATCCGGCCGGCGATCTTGGGTGATGGTCTCGCTCATCATCTGGCGCCATTGGGCAATTTTGCCGTGGTGGCCCGACATCAACACATCGGGGATGTCGCGCCCGTTCCATGTCGCAGGTCGGGTGTATTGCGGATGTTCCAGCAGACCGGAGGAGAAACTCTCGTCCTCTGCCGAGGCCTGATTGCCCAAAACGCCGGGAAGCAGCCGAACGGTGCCATCAATCAATGCCTGCGCGGCGATCTCTCCGCCTGTCATTACGAAATCGCCAAGAGAGACCTCGATGATCTGATAGTGCTCCAATACGCGTTCGTCCACACCTTCGAAACGACCACAGAGCAGCGTAACGCCATCAGAACCTGCCAGTTTCTGCATCAGAGCCTGATCCATCCGCTGACCTCTGGGGGACAGGTAGATCAGGGGCCATTTGTCGGTTGTGTTGGTCATCGCCGCATCGATGGCCTGTCCCAGCACGTCAGCGCGCAGCACCATGCCTGCGCCTCCACCGGCCGGGGTGTCATCGACATTGCGATGTTTGCCGACCCCAAACTGCCGCAAGTCAAAGGTTTCCAGCTGCCACAAACCCTCTTGCAGAGCTTTGCCGGTCAGGCTTTCTCCGAGCACGCCAGGGAAAGCAGTGGGAAACAAAGTCATAATGTTCGCTTTCCAAACCCCCACGAGATCCGGGGTCGGCGTGATAAGCTCACGCGGTTTGAAAGATGGACGAATAGCCTTGCGGCCGTGAGATTTGTTTGGCGTGGTCATAGGCAGTTGTGTGTCCAATTTGAACTCTGCGCAACAGAAAGACTGCCGCTTTTACTTGGCGGGGCTATCGTCAGATCGCCGCCGGATCAAGCCTAGTCGAAAATCCCGTCTGGTGGATCTGCAACAATCCGGCCAGCCGCCAGGTCCACGGTGGGCACAGCCGCCAGTGTAAACGGTAGCAAGACCGTGGCGGTTTGACCGGCCGTCGTGATTTCCAACAGATCGCTTGCGCCGTGGTTTTGTACGGATTTCACCTGGCCCAGTAACGCGCCTCCGGTATCATACACATCAAGCCCCATGAGATCTGAATGATAGTACTCATCATCAGGTAGATTTGGCAGCCGGTCTCTGGATACAAACAACCGTACCCCCTTGAGCCCGTCTGCATCTTCCTTGGTTTCCACCCCTCCGATCCGCGCGCTATAGCCATTTTTGATCGCACGGATCAGAGCGATGTTGAACGTCTGACGGCTGTCTTCGGTGCTGAGTGGGCCATAGGTCTCAATATCTTCAGGCACAGCACAGAAGCTTTTGAGACGCACCTCGCCGCGCACCCCATAAGAGCCGGCAATCGCACCGACACAGATTTTATCCGTCATTGTATCCATCCTTCACAGAACCGGGATGAGGACCAGTTTCCCCCGGCCTGGCTGCAGCGTTCTTTCTGATGGCTGCGTTCATAAAGTATGCCAGCTGTAAATGCGATAACAACAAACATGAAGAGCCTGAGCAGGCGCCACATCATAGTTTACCTGATCTCAATCGGCAGAGAATGCCGCCGTTCTTCCCAACCAAGTTGTTCAAGTTCTGGGGTTTTAGAGATGCGTTCCGGATGGCCGACACAAAAATAGCCAATCAGAGCCCATCCAGCAGGGACATCAAGATCACGGTTCAATTGGTCCGGGTCCAAAACAGACACCCAGCCCAACCCCAAACCTTCCGCACGCAGTGCGAGCCAAAACAGCGTAACAGCCGTAACCACCGAATAGCGACGCATCTCGGGCATTGATTGTGCCCCGAGCTTGTGGCCTTTGGTCGTCTCATCATCGCAATAGATGGCGAGCTGGACCGGAGCCTCGCGCATGCCGGACAGTTTCAACTTGGCGTATCTCTTTGCCTTGTCTTCACTGTAGCTTTCGAGCGCCGCTGCATTGGCTTTCTCGAAATTGGCAAGCGCGGCTGCGCGTGCCGCGTCACTGTCGACGCGCACAATGCGCCATGGTTCGCTCAACCCGACGGATGGCGCCAGCTGAATAGCAGAAAGGCAGCGCTGTAGCACTGCCTCATCCACTTGATCTGTGCGGAACCGACGTACATCACGCCGGACCCGCATCAACAGATCTAGCTGCTTGCGGAAGTCTTCAGGAAAAGAATTATCCCGCAGCTCCATCAGCTCACTCCGCGTCAGCGGTGGCTTCGGCAGCTTTTGCGGCCTTCTCTTCAGCGCGCTCCTGAGCTTTCTTGCCCGGGGTGCCTTTTTTCGGGTTGTTGCGCTCGACTTTTTCGCGAACACCGGCTGCTTCCAGCATGCGTGCAACACGGTCTGTGGGCTGTGCGCCCTGGCTCAGCCAGTGCTGTACGCGCTCCATGTCCATTTTCACGCGCTCTTCGCTGTCTTTGGGCAGCAGAGGGTTGTATGTGCCCAGCTTCTCGATGAAGCGGCCGTCGCGAGGCATACGGCTGTCAGCTGCAACGATGCGGTAGAAGGGGCGCTTTTTCGAGCCGCCACGGGCCAAGCGGATTTTCATTGCCATGGGTTCAGTCTCCTTTAATGGCGTCCAGGGAGGTCCCTGTCATTCCTGGTGTTTTTTATGGTGTCGGATGACTTCCTGAATGATGAAATTCAGAAAAGCCTTGGCGAAATCAGGGTCCAGGTCGGCCTGTTTTGCCAGGTCTTCTAGCCGTGCGATCTGCGCGATTTCGCGCGTTGGATCGGACGGGGGAAGGTCGTGTTCTGCCTTAAGCTTGCCCACAGCCTGGGTATGCTTGAACCGTTCGCCCAGCGTGTAGACGAGGATCGCATCCAGGCGGTCAATGCTCTCACGATGCCCTTTCAGCACACGCGCGGCGCGGGTCACTTGATCTTGCGGCGGTGTTGCTGTGTCAGACGTCATGACTGTCTCCAAGAGGTTGGACAGAAGGGGAAAAGAGTTCAGCGAAGTCAACCCTGAGGGTACTATACCGTGGTTGAGACAGCTGTATAGCGTTGATTAAGGCTGCTTGATGTTGCGGCATCCGGTGATCAGTCAATGGCCCAACCTTTCGGTTTGAACAGCGGATCAGCATAGTGGCTGATTTCCATTTCAATGCCATGTGCGAGTTGGCTATCGCTGAGCGCAGCAGGCGAGGGATGCCGGTAAACGGCATCATTGCCGTCGATGGTTGCGGCGTCGCGGTCTTTTTTCGCCCCCAACCGTTCGGCCAAGCGAATGGAATCCAGGTTCTTGGGGTCGATGTAGCTGACCGCACCTTCCCAACCCTGGTGCTCATACAAATAGGCGCGTGCTGCATGGGTGGCTTCGAGCGCATAGCCTTTGCCTGCGGCATCCGGCCAGATGATCCAGGCGATTTCCTGTTCGGGCCAACCAGCAGGCTGCCAGCCACCGGCCATGCCATAGGTCTGGTCTGTCACACGGTCGTGGATCATCCACATCCCAAATCCGCGAATGCGCCAATGGCCCATCTCCGCAGCGTAAAGCATCCAAGCCTCATACGGGTTCAGCGGCCCGCCCATAAAACGGGCACGGTAAGAGCTGAACGTGGTTTTGAAGTCCGGATAATCCTCGGCTTCTGGGCCACGCAGGATCAACCGCTGCGTTTCGATAATGGGGATCGATGTGGGCATCAGAGCGTCCTGACCGCCGAAAGTGAACACAGGAACATCATTGCAATCGCCCAACGAAAGAGGTGTGCGCAACGGCCTTTGGCTTTGCCAGATGACGCCAGGTTCGCATGTTTTCAGCAGGTGCCAGCCGGAACGAAACCAATTGCTCGGCTTGGGCGCCCATACGCTGTGCCAGCGCTATGGAGGCGTCATTGTCTTCGGGAATGAAGGACGCGATGTCGCTCCAGTTTTGCTCTTGGAACAGCCACTGCAGAACAGCGTCGGCGGCCTCGGTGGCATAGCCTTTGCCGCGGGCGTCTTCGGTCAGGTGCCAAGACAGTTCTGGTTCGGGCCAGCCTTTGGGAAACCACGGACCAATCAGGCCGACCGGACGTCCAGAACTGCGTTCGATCACGGCAAACAGCCCATAGCCCCGCAAATGCCAGTGGCCGATGATGGTCGCGATGGACCACCACAAAGCATCAGGATCATCAGCCGCTTCGATGAAACGTGGGGCACCGATGCTGAGGAAAGCTTGCTGCGCGTCGAAACTGGCTTCGGCAGGCGAAACCAGTTGCAGCCTCGATGTGTGGAGGCTGGGGAAACGATGACCGTTCTCTGACATACCAATACCCATTTGCGCCGCTGCAATCTCCGATGCGGCTGTCCGGCTATGTTCTTTCAGTGGGTTCAGAATGGCAGATGCGGGCAAACAAGGCGTTAAATTCGTTTCATATAGCGGCAGGGAGCGGTCGTTATGTGGTGTTGATGGCTGCGCCTCCATGGTGCGCAGGTTTTCATTCACGACCTCGCTCCGCCCCAGCAAAGAAGCCGGACGTGGGCAGGGCCGCAAGCGAAACCGCTGGGGCAATATGGAGGGCGAAGGGATCATTATTTTTTCTTGCCAAACCCGCTGAGACCGCCGGGCAATCCGCCCATGCCGCCGAGGCCGGGCAATCCGCCAGGCAGGCCGCCCGGCATTCCCTTGCCTGCGCCCATTACTTTGGCCGCAGCTTCCAGCGCTTTGGGGTCCAACTGGCTTGGGTCCATTCCGCCGGGCATATCTGGCAGTCCGCCACCTTTGCCGAACATGCCTTTCATAGCTTGCTTCAGCATCTTGCCCTTGCCCATTTTGCCCATCTTTTTCATCACATCTGCCATCTGGCGATGCATCTTCAAAAGCTTGTTGAGATCTGACACTTCCATCCCAGAACCCGCCGCAATGCGTTTCTTCCGACCCGCCTGCAGCAGTCCGGGATTGGCGCGCTCTTTCTTTGTCATGGACTGAATCATGGCGATCTGGCGTTTCAGCACTTTGTCGTCCATGCCGGCATCCTGGGCCTGTTTGGCCATTTTGCCCATTCCGGGCATCATCGCCATCATGCCTTCCATGCCGCCCATCTGGAGCATCTGTTCAAGCTGCATTTTAAGGTCGTTCATGTTGAACTGACCTTTCATCATGCGCTTCATCATGCGTTCGGCCTGTTCGGCCTCGATGGTTTCCTGGGCTTTTTCGACCAGCGCGACAATGTCGCCCATGCCCAGGATCCGGCCAGCGATTCGATCGGGTTCGAAGGTCTCGATGGCGTCCATCTTTTCGCCGAGGCCGACAAAACGGATCGGCTTGCCGGTGACGGCGCGCATGGACAGCGCGGCACCGCCGCGGCCATCGCCGTCCATCCGTGTCAGCACGACACCAGAAATACCAATCTTGGCGTCGAATTCTTCAGCGACCTCAACCGCAACCTGGCCAGTAAGACCATCGACAACCAAAAGCGTCTCTCGAGGGGACACGACGTCGCGGACGTCCTCCACCTCTTGCATCAAGACTTCGTCAATCTGCAGCCGGCCCGCGGTGTCGAGCATGTAGACATCATAACCACCAAGAGCGGCTTGTTGCTTGGCGCGCTTGGCGATGTCGACAGGTTTTTGGCCCTTGACGATCGGCAAAGTGTCGACGCCGATCTGGGCGCCCAGAACAGCCAACTGGTCCATCGCAGCCGGACGATAAACATCGAGCGAGGCCAGCAGCACCCGCTTACCTT
Organism: Phaeobacter sp.; assembly: GCF_022825805.1. Classification (GTDB taxonomy): domain Bacteria; phylum Pseudomonadota; class Alphaproteobacteria; order Rhodobacterales; family Rhodobacteraceae; genus Phaeobacter. Next base: position 9,882 of record NZ_JAJDWC010000132.1, on the reverse strand, counting down.
CTTTTTCTTTCAGGCGTTTGGCCAGTTTACCGGTCGTTGTCGTCTTGCCCGAGCCCTGCAGGCCGACCATCAAGATAGGCGCAGGTGGGTTGTCGATTTTCAGCTGTCCGGGGTCTTCGTCGCCCCGCAGCGTATCGACCAGCGCGTCGTGAACGATTTTCACAACTTGCTGACCAGGTGTCACCGACTTGGTTACCGCTTGGCCTGTGGCCTGCTCCTGGACCTTCTTGATGAACTCGCGTGCGACGGGCAGCGATACATCTGCCTCCAGCAGGGCAACCCGGACTTCGCGCAGGGCTGTTTTGACATCTTCGTCGGACAGCGCGCCCTGTTTGGTCAGCCGATCAAAGACCCCAGAAAGGCGTTCGGATAAATTTTCAAACATGCCTGCGGCCTCCTGTTGCCGGTTTCGACTGTATGCCTCCCAAATCTAGGGAGCAAATGACCCATACGCAATTGCCCCCACGGGCGTAACACGCTGGTGGAGGGCGATCCCCGACAGATGCGAGGACCGGAAGAGAGCTCGTTTCTTCCGGATGCAGCTGTCCGTTACGCCTTTGGCCTTGCTGAGTCAACCCAGGCCATCAAAGGACGCTGGTTCCGGACAGGGCTGTGGTTCTGGGAAATCTCGCTCAGGCAACGCTGAGGCGTGGCAACTCGGTCTCCGTCGCCACAGCCGATCGGACAAAAGGTCCTTGCATCCGCCGCGCAATCGGATTGATTGGCAGCACGTCAATATAATTCAGTGAGCCTACTATGGATGCGTCTTCAAAGTTTCAGGACAGCCTGCCGGTGTCGTCTGATGCTGTTCTTGCCATGTTAGCCGAAAGAGGCGTGCGCTACCGGCTGCATGAGCATGTTCCGCTGCGCACGGTCGAAGACGCGAAAAGCGTTGAGGACGCCTTTATACAGGATGGCGAACGCGCCCTGCGCCTGAAGAACCTCTATCTCCGGGACAAAAAGAAGCGGAACTATCTGATCAGTCTTGAGCAGGATCGCGATATTGATCTCAAATCCCTTGGCGCAGAGCTGGGGTTGGGCAACCTTTCTTTTGGATCGTCCGACCGCTTGCTTCAGAACCTGGGTGTCCGCCCGGGTGCTGTCACGCCGCTTGCCATGATCAACGGGCGCGGGGCGGATGTGACGTTTTTCATGGACAAGGCGCTGCATGAGGCAGATGTCGTCTATATGCATCCGCTTGTGAATGATCGCACGGTTGCGATCAGCTGTGCAGAGTTCCTGGATTTCATGGAATGGTTGAAAGTCGAGATCACCTGGATCTGACAGCATCAGCACCGTTCATCCCAGTGGGAACCAGAGCCTGCTGGCAGAGGGTCCAAAAATATGCATCCTAACACGCAGATGAACCAGACAGGAGGTGGCCATGGACAACTGGGATGAGGTGCGTACCGCGTATCAGGTTGCGAAGATGGGCACCGTCAGCGGGGCTGCAGAAGTGTTGGGCGTTCATCACGCGACCGCAATTCGCCATGTCGATGCGCTGGAGAGTCGTCTGGGGATCAAGCTGTTCCAGCGCCACGCCCGCGGGTACACGCCGACCGAGGCAGGTCAAGATTTGCTCCGGGTTGCGCAGGCCACCGATGATCAGTTCAGCCAGCTGGTCGGTCGACTGAAAGGGCACGGGGATGCCGTATCAGGCGAGCTGGTGGTGACCTCACTGTCTGCCATGTCGTCTATGCTGGTGCCGACATTGACGAAATTTCAAGCCGCTCATCCAGATCTGATCATTCGGTTTTTGACTGGAAGCCGCCTGTTCCGGCTGGAATATGGCGAAGCCCATGTGGCCATCCGGGCCGGTGCGCCGCCAGAACAGCCGGACAATGTTGTTCAGCCGTTCCTGACGCAACAGCACGGGCTCTATGCCAGCCCCGCCTACATTGAAAAATATGGCGAGCTGAAGGGGCTGGATGATATGGCGAACCATCGTTTCGTTGCGAACGATGATGTCGAAAGCCGTGCCCCCTATAGCAAATGGTTGCGGGCGCATGCGCCTGAGTCTGCGCTGGCGTTTCGCTGTGTGACAGTTGTCGCCATGCAGGATGCTCTGCTTTCGGGGGCTGGGATTGGTTTCATGACGCAATGGGAAGCGGCGCGCCATCCAGAGCTGGTGCAAATGATGGAACCCTTGCCAGAATGGACGAGCAGCCTGTGGCTGGTAACTCATGTGGATCTGCATCGTACCCCAAAGGTCCAGACATTCCTGAAATTCCTCAAATCCGAGGCAAAGGCCTGGTCCGCATGACCGCTCAGTCTCGTGGCCATCTGGCCATGCTCTTGTTTTCGGCCTTGGTGGCAGGGTCATTCTCGTTAGGGTCAATGATCGCCAACGACATCGCGCCGATGGCTCTGAATGCAGTCAGGTTCTTGATTGCCGGAGTTGTAATCGGCGTGGCGGCGCAGATCACGCATGGGCTCCGCGCTGATCATTTCCAGGCGCCCTGGCGGTTTGCGGTGTTGGGCGGGCTGTTCGCGATCTATTTTGTTTTGATGTTCTACGGGCTTCAAACGGCTGACCCGGTCAGCACCGCGGCCGTGTTCACTCTAACGCCTGTGATGGCAGCGGTTGCTGGTTTTTTTCTGTTACGTCAAACGACCAGCTGGTCGCTTGCCTTTGCTTTGCTGGTGGGCGCAACCGGAGCCATTTGGGTCATTTTTCGCGGTGACATCGATGCCATCGTGGCTTTTGAAATCGGCCAGGGAGAAATCATCTACTTTTGGGGCTGCGCGGCCCACGCGGTTTATACCCCGATGGTGCGCCGTCTCAACCGGGGCGAACCCGCAGTGGTCTTCACATTCGGGATGTTGATCGCTGGAGCGGTTATTTTGCTGCTGGTGGGCTGGCAGGATATCCGCGCAACCGATTGGATCAATTTGCCATGGCTGGTTTGGGCGGTGCTTTTCTACATCGCGATTTTTGCAAGTGCGGCAACCTTTGTGCTGTTGCAATACGCAACCCTGCATTTGCCCTCTTCCAAGGTGATGGCCTATACCTACCTGACCCCCAGTTGGGTCATCTTATGGGAAATTGCGCTGGGGCGGCCGGCGCCTGGGTCCATTGTCCTGCTTGGTATTCTCTGCACCGTTTGGGCGCTGTGGCTGCTGCTCCGGGAGGGGCGCCCGGCCGGATTGCCGCAGCGCGCGGACTAGGCCAAATCAGTCTGCGGTGGGATCTGATGTCGCCTGGCTGTCCAGTTCGACTTCCAGAAACCGTTCAAACGCATCCAGGTTCACCGGTTCAAACTGACCGAATCCCTGCATCCAGACGCTGGCTGCGCGCATGGCATCTGGCTGCAGTTTGCACCATTTCACCCGTCCGCGTTTCTCCTGCACAATAAGCCCTGCGCGGCTGAGGATGGTCAGATGTTTGGAAATCGCGGCCAAAGACATGTCAAACGGTTCTGCAACGTCGGTGACCGCCATGTCATCCTCCAGAAGCATCGTCATGATTGCACGGCGCGTCGGGTCTGCAAGGGCGGCAAATACACTGTCAATCGGGTCGCTCATGCCCACAGTCGTAAACCGCAAAATCCGGGTCGACAATCCCGCATTCCGCAGCTCACATAGCCACCGCTAAAGAAGGGTACAGTTGGATGGCATTGAAATACTGGGCGATCATCTTTGTTCTGGGCATAGGCTGGGGCATGTCGTTTGTGTTCAATGCCATTTTGCTGCGCGAACTCGGCCCCTTATCCGTCGCCCTCGGGCGGGTGGGATGCGGCGCGCTGGGGTGCTGGATCTATGTCATCGCTCGGCGCAAATCGGTTCGGATTAGCCTGGGCCGTTGGCTTGCGCTGTTTGGGTTTGGGGTGCTCAGCTATGCGGCGCCATTTGCGTTCTATGCGATTGGGCAACAGCATATCGCCAGTGGCGTGGCGGGCATCCTGAACGCGTTGACCCCGGCACTGGCCGTTGTCGTGGCGCATTTCTGGCCGCAGGGGGAACGCGCGACCGTTCTGAAATCCCTTGGCGTGATCTGCGGGTTCATCGGCATTGTCGTATTGTCCCTGCCTCTCTTGCAGCAAGGCCGCACCTCAGAGATTTGGGCCGTCTTCATCACATTGCTGGCGCCGGTCTGCTACGCCTTCTCCGTGAATGTGGCACGTTACTTCCGCGAGGTGGAGCCCGTCGTCCTGGTCGCGATCGCGCTCACCGGCGCAGCTATGTTTATGGCCCCCCTCGCCATAGGCGCTGAGGGTTGGCCTGTGATCACCCGGTTTGAAACGTGGTTCGCGCTGTTTGTGATCGGCTTTGTCCTCACATCTGCGGCCTTCATTCTGTTCTACTGGGTGCTGCCAAAAGTGGGACCCACTAACATCACAATGCCGACGTTGATCGCCCCGGTGTCTGCGCTTGCGTTTGGCGCATTTATTCTGGGTGAGCCTTTTCGCTTAGAGCACATTGTCGGAATGGGAGTGATCCTGCTGGGGCTCCTGTTGATCGACGGCCGGATCCTGGGGTTTCTGCGCCGTCCAAAGGCTGTGCGGTAAAATCAACCTTTTGGTTGAATATGCGTTTTGGCTGGTGGGCGGCGCTTTTCCAGCCATTCTTCCCTGTGACGGATTGTCTGACCTGCAGTAAAGATCATATTTTTCAGTGTCTTGTAGCGTTTCATGCGATGCCGCTTGCGTTGTTGACTCTGAACGTCCGACCCCTTAGCACCGCACAAAGACTTCACGTGAGGATGGCGCCCTTGACGGACGAGCCACATAAGCAGCGATTGGCGCAGCTGGAGGCACGACTGGCAGAGGCGCGTAAGGCGCAAGAGCCCAAGCCGCGCGTGGATGAGCATTATTCGACGGCCAATCAGGCATGGAGAATGGTGATCGAATTGGTAGCCGGTCTGATGATCGGATTTGGCATGGGATACGGATTGGACCTCCTGTTAGGAACAATACCGATATTCCTTGTGATATTTACGATACTGGGCCTGGCGGCCGGAGTGAAAACAATGCTCCGCAGCGCACAGGAAATCCAGGAAAAGAAACTGGCCGAAATGGCCGAACAAGATGCGCAAGACCGGGACTGATCCCCCGGCGACAGGAGAAACGGGACAATGGGCAAACTTATCTTTGGTGCAGCATTCCTGCTGGTACTTGCATCCGGGCTGTTCTTTGCACCCGCGACACCGGGTCTTCAGATTCACCCAACCGATCAGTTCATCGTAAAGCCGCTCGGCGGCGCAGCTGGTATCAGCTTTTACACCCCAACAAACGTGACCCTTTGGATGGGGCTCGCGATTGTGGCGATCTTTGCACTGATGGTCCTGGGATCCGCGAAACGCGCCATCGTACCATCGCGCGTACAGTCGGTTGCTGAGCTGGCCTACGGCTTCATTTACAAAATGGTCGAAGACGTGACCGGCAAAGACGGTCTGAAGTTCTTCCCGTACATCATGACGCTCTTCATGTTCATCCTGACCGCGAACATGCTGGGCCTGATCCCTGGTAGCTTCACGACCACGTCGCACTTCGCTGTGACCGCCGTTTTGGCGATGCTGGTGTTCGTCACCGTGACTGTCACTGGTTTTGTGCTGCATGGCACGAAATTCCTCGGCCTTTTCTGGGTCAGCTCCGCACCGTTGGCACTGCGCCCAGTGCTCGCAATCATCGAGCTGATCTCTTATTTCGTACGCCCCGTCAGCCACTGCATCCGTCTTGCAGGTAACCTGATGGCGGGCCACGCGGTTCTGAAGGTGTTCGCAGGTTTTGCAGGCGCGCTTGGCCTGTTCAGCTTCCTGCCGATCTTTGCCATCACCGCTGTCTACGCACTCGAAGTTCTCGTGTCCTTCATTCAGGCGTACGTATTTACCATTCTGACTTGTGTGTATCTGAAAGACGCACTGCACCCGTCGCACTAAGCGTCGGACAAGTCTGAACCACTGATCCTCAACTTCCAATCGTAAGGAGATATACAATGGAAGGCGAACTCGCACACATCGGCGCTGGCCTGGCTGGCATGGGTACTGGTATTGCTGCACTGGGTGTTGGCAATGTTGCAGCCAACTTCCTGGCAGGCGCTCTGCGCAATCCATCTGCTGCGGCCTCTCAGACCGCAACTCTCTTCATCGGCATCGCATTCGCAGAAGCCCTGGGCATCTTCTCGTTCCTGGTCGCTCTGCTGCTGATGTTCGCCGTCTAAGACCCTTCGGAACCATTTTCCTTACGGCCGGGCAGTGACATCATTTCACTGCCCGGTGTAACGGCAAGTTCCCTAGGAGGACGACATGGCAACTCAGACGCAGGACGCAGGTTACGGCGCTGCTGACGCAGCCCAGAGTTCAGGCGGCATGCCGCAGCTGGACTTTTCGACCTATGCGAACCAGGTCTTCTGGCTCGTGGTCACGCTTGTCGTGATCTACTTTATCCTGTCGCGCATCGCGCTGCCTCGTATTGCAGCAGTGCTGGCCGAGCGTCAGGGAACCATTACAAACGATCTCGCCGCAGCTGAGGACCTGAAATCCAAAGCTATCGAGGCAGAAGCCGCCTATAATCAGGCTCTGGCAGATGCCCGTGTCGAGGCGCAGCGGATTGCTGCTGAAGCGCGCGCTGAAATTCAGGCCGACCTGGATGATGCGATTGCGAAGGCAGACGCCCAGATCGCAGCAAAAGCCGCTGAATCAGAGGCGACCATCGCTGAGATCAAAGCTGGTGCGATGGAAAGCATCGAAGCTGTTGCAGTTGAAACAGCGACAGAAATCGTTTCCGCGTTTGGCGGGAAATCGGACGACAAAGCCATCGCAGATGCGGTCGCTGAGCGGATGAAAGGATAAGAGCATGCGCAACGTTTTTGTTCTTGCCCTGACATTTGGCGCCAGCAGCCCTGCATTTGCAGCTTCTGGTCCTTTCTTCTCGATGAGCAACACCGACTTCGTCGTCACGCTCGCTTTCTTGCTCTTCATCGGTATTTTGCTTTATGCGAAAGTGCCTGGTTTGCTTGGTGGACAACTGGACGCACGTGCGGACGGCATCAAGAAAGATCTGGAAGAGGCACGCTCCCTGCGTGAAGAAGCGCAGACCATTCTGGCGTCTTACGAACGTAAGCAGCAAGAGGTTCAGGAACAGGCCAACCGGATCGTCGCAAGCGCTCGCGAAGATGCGGCTCAGGCTGCTGAACAGGCGAAAGCAGATCTTGAAACTTCGATCAGCCGTCGGCTTACCGCAGCAGAAGAGCAAATCGCTGCTGCGCAGAATTCGGCTGTGAAAGAAGTGCGCGATCAGGCGATCGTTGTTGCGATCCAGGCCGCGGATGCTGTCATTTCCAAACAGATGACTGCGGCTGACGCGAACAAGCTGATCGACGCTGCTATTACAGATGTAGACACCAAGCTGCACTGACTACTGGCTGACATTTGATATAAAAAAACCCGGCCAACAGGCCGGGTTTTTTGCATTCCTGGGCTGAGATTTGGGCATATATCCTCTGCCAGCTGCTTTCGGTACCCAGGGTTGAAACCTCTTTTTTCGTCAAATCAGAGGACCCGTTCGCTGACCTTATGGTCCGCCATTCCGATTTGATCGGTCATGGCAATGTGGCTCGTGCTGTAGTCCTTTGCAGGTGCCTTAGGGCGCGGAACTGAAATGCCCCTAGAGATAGCTTGGCATCACAGGATTTATCCTGTTTTCCGAGGGTCCTATTTTGATAGCCATGGCTTTGTCGGCGAAAAAGTCTGTTTAGGCGTACCCTCTGAGGGGGAAAGAAGTCGGCGTCAGTCGCATACAAAAACGCCCCAGCCGACGGGGCAGGGGCGCAATTGAACCAGCTAAATGTGGCGCTTCAGATGTCTTTGGTCAGCTCGCGTTGCGGTACTCTTCGGCGTCATGGGCCATCGCTGTGACATTCGTGTGGGTACTGGTGTCAAAATGCTCCATCAATCCAACGAGTGTCTGCGCATCCGAGCGAAGCATATGGCCAGCAGCATTGGCCTCTTCGACCATGGCCGCATTTTGTTGTGTCACTTGATCAAGTTGGCTGACACCGACGTTGATCTCGCTCAGGCCATTGGCCTGTTCTGTCGCGCCGGTTGCGATGTCAGATACCAGTGAGGAGATGTGATTGACCCGTTCGACAATGCGTTCGATTGCATCGCCTGCTTTGCCGACAAGATCCACACCCTGTTCAACCTGACCCGTGCTGGTGGCGATCAAGCTTTTGATCTCCATGGCGGCGTCTGCGGATCTTTGTGCCAGGGCACGTACTTCGCTGGCCACCACGGCAAAGCCTTTACCCGCCTCGCCGGCGCGCGCGGCTTCAACACCGGCGTTCAATGCGAGAAGGTTGGTCTGGAATGCGATATCGTCGATCACGCTGATGATACGGGAAATCTGTGCAGAGGATTCTTCGATTTCGCTCATTGCGGAGACGGCGGTTTGAACGATTTCACCGCTGTTTTCAGCCTCACTGCGGGCTTCGGTCATCGTGCGTTCTACGCTTTTTGCGCCATCGGCCGCAGATTTGACCGAAACGGTGAGCTGTTCCAAGGCGGCAGCTGTTTCTTCAAGTGTTGCGGCCTGGCTTTCTGTGCGTTGGGACAGGTCGTCAGAAGACCGACTGATTTCGGATGCGCCGTTGTGGATGCTGCTGGTGGCATCGCGGACCTGCACGATCGTGCCGCGCAGCGTATCGACGGTGCTGTTGAAGTTGTTTTGCAGCTTGCTGTATTCCTCGGCGAACGGTGTCTCGATGCGGCAATCAAGGCGTCCCTGCGCGAGAGAGGCCAGATGATCGCCAAGAATATCGACCATGCGAACGGTTTCTTCCTGGGTCTGTCGTGCGCGAGATTCGGCCTCTGCAGCGACAGCAGCTTGCTCCTCTGCGTTGGCTTGCTGAACTTTGAGCGCTTTGTCCGCCGCTTTGCTCTTGAGCAGGCTCAGCAGTAGAACGCCTGATTCCAGCAGTACGATAGACGCATGTAGGATGGTCCGCTGCAGGTTTTCCATGAGGCCGCCGCCAGGATAAACGAGGTTTGGCAGCAGCAGGCTGAATGACACGTGGTGAAGGGCGACCAAGACGGTCGCGAACACCAACGCCGCCGGGTTGGCCAGCGTGGACACAATCGCCAGCACGGCGAAGAACAACATATGAGCGTCGAGCTGCCAGGGGTGCCCATTCAATGCGGCGGCGAACAGGATACAATGGGCCACAAAACAGAAGCTGAGAAGATAGTCGCGGGTGGATGCCACCAGCCGCTGCGACGCGAACGCCAATACCGCAAGCCCCAGCCCAATAACGGCGAAAATCCACCAATCCGCACTGCCGTTCAGAAAATACGATGACAGCGCAGGCACCGGGGTCAACACCCAGCTAGAGACCTGCTGGATACGGCGCTCGGCGTGGCCTTGTGTTTCCGCGGTCTGGTCGCCGGTTAAGCCCTGGCTGTTGTTCAGTTCAAACATAATTCCAATACCTTTCTCGCATCCAAAACCAAAAGGGCGCCGTGTTTATAGAGGTCAGCTGAGCTTTCAGGTGTCTCGAGCACGACCATTGCGCCGAATGGAGCCTGATCTGGGGCGATTTCCACCGCTCCCGCGCGTTCAATGATCGTGGTGGCCGTGGGGCCCCAGGGTGCGGTCACAATCAGCGCCGGGTCACCAGGGCGCGGTGGCGCACCGCCAAACAACATGGCTGCGGGGGCGCAGATCACCAGCACCGCGCAGCTGAGCATGAGCAGGAAATTTTGGGTTGCTGTCGCCATGACCTATCCAGGTTTACTACCTAGAACATGTCTATACTTAGCGTCATCGAACTTCCGAGTTTTGATGAGTTGACGTCATGCGTGAAAACGGTTCAGTTAGGCTCATGATCCGCCCCGGTTTTCTTACCCCTTCAGAGCGTCGAGAGCTTGAGGCTTGCGTGCGCAGTCAT
>NZ_JAJDWC010000081.1 GCF_022825805.1 Phaeobacter sp. | reverse complement strand
CCGCTTCGACGCGTGCGAACGCAGCAGCCCAAATCTCCAGTCGCCTACGGCTCGTTCCGATTTGGGCTGCTGCGGTACTAACTGAAGCGGACAATTGGCATGTTACCTACACCGGACAATTCAGAATGTTCTCGACACACCAGAGCCGGGCATTCATCATCGGTGATCTGCCGCTCTTTGCACCTGGTGCGCACGAACGGCACCTTCAGGTTCTCCAAGGTCTGCACCAGATCGGTCGGGCTCAGATGCTCCGACATATGGGGAAACGCCTCGGCGATGGTGTCATCGCTGTTCTTCCAACCGCCAACTAACAGCAGATGCTTCAACAGAAGGTTGGCATCCTGAGTTGTCACCATGCTCATGCCACGTCCTTTCTCAGTGCCTGCGCCTCATGGGCATCTGCTTTGGCATCCGCCTCCCAGGCATTGATGTCGTCCTGGTGCAGGTCAATCAGCTCTGCGGTGACCGTCGCCAACCGCTTCATGCGGGGATCGGGGCTGTCGATCACCAGGGTCGGGCTGTGTTCAAGCGTGGCAAGACAGGCCGCCAAAGCATCCCGTTCGCGCGTGTCCAAAACAGCTGTCGGCTCCCGCATCAGCAAGATCCGTGGCTGCAGCGCCAACACCCGGGTCAGGGCAATCAGCTGGCGATTGACCGGATCATTTTCAAATCCGCTGCCCTGCCCCAGCGCCGTGTTGTACCCCATGGGCAACCGATGCACCCGCCGCTCCAAGCCCAGCTTTTCGGCAATCTCCTTGGCGCGCTCAACCTGCTCGGCATCGCCAAACGCAGAGATGTTTTCCAGCAGCGTACCCGACAAAATGGCCGGATCATCCTCCAGCACCACAATCGCATCACGGCCCCGTTGGGCCACCCGGTCCTGCGCTGGCAGACCATCAATGCGCAGCCGCCCGGACGCGGGCGGTCGCTGTCCGGTGATCACATCCTGCAGCGCCTGTGCAGCCCAATCTGACTGCGCCTCGATCACCAGAACCTCGCCCGGATGCACGGTCACAGACTCCATGCGCACAGCACCTCCTGCCGCGCTGCCCGTTACTGCGCTGCCTCCTAGTGTGCTGTTCTGGGTCAGGATCAGATCCGACAGATCAATCCGCCCCTTCAAAGGTTGCGCCACACCGGCCCCTCGCGGCACAGCAGGCAGCCCATCGATCTCCCGCAGTTTGCTCCAGGACACCGTAAGATTTTCCGACTGCACCCAAAGCGTCATCAACTTCGTCAGGGGCTGCACGATGCGTCCATTGAGCAGCATACAAGCCGCCAGTTCCGCGATGCCAATGAACTCCTGAATAACCAAATAGGCCCCAAGGAGCCCCATCGTCGCGACTGAAACCTGGCCAAAAATGGCCCCGAAACTCTGTGCCAATCCCGAAAAGCGGATCAGTTTGTGGCTGATTTCAACGGTCTGATCCTCCAGCAGTTCAAACCGCCGGGTCATCTGCCGTTCCATTCGGTTGGCTTTCACCGTTTGGCTCGCCGACAGCACTTCGGACAGGAAGGTATAGCGCCGGTTGTCCAGCCCCTTGCGCGCATCGAACAAAGCCCACTGCGCCCGCTTCATGAACAGGGAAAACAGCAGCACCGCTGCCAGCCCCGCAACGGGCACCAGCACCAGCCACCCACCGATCACCGCAACCATCAGCGCAAAAACCAGCGTGAACGGCAAATCGATCAGCAGCGCATGGTTCTGGCCAGCATGGTGATCACGCAGCTGCCCGATCGCGGAAAAGCGATCCAGATAGGCAGGCGGCGCCTCTTTCGCGAAGGCCTGCGGATCAGCCGCCAGGATCTTTTGCACAAAACGGCGGTTGTTGGATACGGCCGCACGCTCGGCAGAGGCGTTCAACAGCGTCGCCCGACTCCAGCGCAGGATGATCTCCACCCCGGCGCTCGCCACCAACAACAGCGTCAGCATCTGCAGCGTTTCCACGGATTGGAACGGAATAACGCGGTCAAAGATCAGCAAAATGACCACCGGCATCACCAGCGCGACCACGTTCAACGATAAGGACGCTGCCCAAACCGGCACTTTCACAGCGACCGAATTGCGCTGTCCGCTGAATTCATCCATTTCCATCTACGTCACCGTACCACCCGAATAAGTACCGTTAACGTCGCCGCAAATTCCTTTCGGTTTCCTAAACCCACGCCATCGTTTCGGGCGCACTTCGAGTCAAATTCTCCGCAGTTCGAGCCAAGAGATTAACGATTGGTCAATCCGTCGGCGCGGATAGTCCGCAGATGTGGTTTCGCACAAGGGGGTGTGACGATGGGTGAACAGTTCAAACCGGGCGCAATGACCGGCAAAGTGGCGGGCAATCAAAGCGCTAAGGACCAGGCCGAGAAAGAAGCCTTTGCCGCCCAGATGGCCAAAGGGGCCGAGATCGCCCCAGACGATCAGACGCGCAGCACGCTGCACACCGGCGCCCAGCAAGAAGGCGATATGGTGGACCATGGCAATGCCAATGGCGCCATGGGCCAGACCGCACCGGGCACCTCTGGCGACCCCCAAGCCGCTGCCACATCCACGCAAAATCCGTCTACGCCACAGCCAAACACCCCGGGCCAAGACGCCGCTGCGAACGCAAGCCAGACCACAACAGCAGCCGCCAACGCGCCTGCCACGGCCTCCTCAAACAGCGTGCCAACCGGCGGCACCAGTCCAAATAACGCTGACACCAATAGCGGGCAACCGGGCGATCAAACAGGCGGGCAAGCGCGCGGGCAAGAGCAAGGTCAGGGCGCCGCCCCGGCCGCTCAGCCTGATGGCAGCTTCCTTGGCGGCGGTGTTCCCTCTGGTCCGGCAGGAGGTTCGCAACCAACCGCGACACAAACGGATCCGGAGACTGCGCCAACAACCCCAGATACGGATCAAACCGACCCGGTCGAGCCGGATCCTGTCACACCGTCAGTGACACCCTCAACCCCGGACCAGACGACCGATCCAACCACCCCAACCGATGGCGACACATCAGGCGGATCCACAGATCCTGATGACACGACCCAGCCGGATACCGATGGGGAACCAGGCGGGGAAACCGGTGGCGATCAAACAGGTGATCCCGATGACGACACAGACGCCCCCGCGGTCGTACGGGGCCCAAGCAACCACGCGCCCGACGGGGTCTCTCTCTCCGACTCATCAGTCGATGAAAACGCCGATGGCGCCGTTGTCGGATCACTGTCGGCACAGGATGAGGACGCCAATGACACCCACAGCTACAGCGTCTCCGATGACCGGTTTGAGGTCGTCGACGGCCAACTGCAGCTGAAGGACGGCGTCACCCTCAACCACGAGGATGAGGCCGAGATCGACGTCCAGGTCACCGTCACAGACGCCGCAGGCACCAGCCATACCGAAGACTTCACCGTCGAGGTCAACGACCAGAACGACGCCGTCACTGGCGTGAACCTCGCAGGCTCTGCCGTCGATGAGAACGCCGATGGCGCCGTCGTCGGGTCACTCTCCGCGCAGGACGAGGACGCCAATGACACCCACAGCTACAGCGTCTCGGACGACCGGTTTGAGGTTGTCGACGGCCAGCTGCAGCTAAAGGACGGCGTCACCCTCAACCACGAGGACGAGGCCGAGATCGACGTCCAGGTCACCGTCACCGACGCTGCAGGGACCAGCCACACCGAAGACTTTACCGTCGAGGTCAACGACCAGAACGATGCCGTCACTGGCGTCAACCTCGCAGGCTCTGCCGTCGATGAAAACGCCGACGGTGCCGTCGTTGGATCGCTCTCCGCGCAGGACGAGGACGCCAATGACACCCATAGCTACAGCGTCTCCGACGACCGGTTTGAGGTCGTCGATGGCCAGCTGCAACTGAAGGAAGGCGTCACCCTCAACCACGAGGATGAGGCCGAGATCGACGTCCAGGTCACCGTCACAGACGCCGCAGGCACCAGCCATACCGAAGACTTCACCGTCGAGGTCAACGACCAGAACGAAGCGCCAACCAATCTCACCCTCGGGGGGGAGAGTGAAAATCTGGTGCAGAACGGCAGTTTTGAGGAATTCGATCTCAATGCCGGGCGCTGGCGGGCCTTCCGCGAGGATAATTCCGGCGGTTGGGACACGGACACCAGCATGGAGGTCTGGGATCAACTGGGCCGCACCCGCGCCTCTGACGGCGATCAGCACCTGGAAATGGACTCCGGGCGCGGCATCGACAGCATCAGCCAGACCCTGCAGACCAATGAAGGCCAGGTCTATGATCTGGGCATGGATCTGCGCGAACGGCTGACCAATGGCACCGACACGGTTGAGGTCTATTGGAACGACGAACTGGTCGGCCAGCTGGACCCGGACAGCAAGGAATGGACCACCTTCGAAATGCAGGTGGTCGGCACCGGCGAGGATAAACTGGAACTGCGCGAGGCCGCTGATCAGAACGACACCTACGGTGCCTTGGTCGACAATATCTCTGTCACATCGGTGCCGAATATGGTGGCCGAAAATGTCAGCGGTGCCATCATCAACCGGGTGAACTTCGAAGACCCCGACGCCGATGACAGCCATATGTTCGAGGTCTCGGATGACCGTTTCGAAGTGGTCGATGGGCTCCTGCGCCTGAAAGAGACCGCGTCGCTCGACTATGAAGAGGCCGCCGCGGTTGATGTAGAGGTCACGGTTACGGATTCAGGGGGGCTCTCGACCTCGGAAACCTTTACCGTTGGTGTCGCCGATATGGCGGATCTGACGGTTCAGACCGGGTTTCACGCGCAGTATTTCGATGTCGACCAACGCCTGTCCTCGCTGGACGATGTGGATTGGGACGCCGAACCGACCCATCAGGAACTGGTCACCGACATCAACTACGAAAACAGCGCCAATTCCTTCTGGGAAGGCGGTGACACCGAAACCTTTGGCGTGGAAATCAGCGGCGCCGTTCAGGTTGACGAAGGCGGCACCTACCGCTTCGATCTGGGCGGCGATGATGGCGCCCAACTGATGGTGAACGGTCAGCCTGTGGTCAAAAACGACGGCCTGCACGCCTATCAGACCAAATCAGGCGAGGTGACCCTTGAACCCGGCACCCACCACATCGAGGTGCGGTATTTCGAAAACTACGGCCACGCCGGGCTGAAGCTGGAGTGGGAAGGCCCCGGCATGGATGGGCCAGAGCTGGTCACCGCACCGGATATGTCCGAAGCACAGACCGTCTCGGGCATGCCCATCGCGATGAATGTCTCACACCCCGACAGCGGGTTGAGCGAGGACACCACCCTGGCCCTGGACGGACTGCCCCCGGGCACCGTGGTCGAGGTTGGCGGTGAAACCCTGATCGCGGATGCCGATGGCCATGCCGACATCACTGGCATGGACAGCGAAATGCTGATGATCACACCGCCATACGATTATGTCGGGGAGGTTTCTGCCAACCTCAGCATGAGCGACAGCAATGGCAACAACCCGATCAATCAACACATCACGATGGAGGTCGGCGAGGCCCAGATCACCGAACCCTCGGCTGCCATGGTCACCGGGTTCAAGGCCGATTACCTAGACGTCAATCACAGCATCGGCAAGCTGGATGACGTCGATTGGGACGCCACGCCAACCCATCAGGACCATCAGAGCGAGATCAACTACACCAACAGCCACGACAGTTTCTGGGAGGAGGGATCGAAAGATACCTTTGCCACCCGGATCGAAGGCAAAGTGACCGTGGAAGAGGGCGGAGACTATACGTTCTTCACCTCTGCCGACGATGGTGTGGTGGTTTATGCCAACGGCGAAGAGGTCCTGCGCGACGATGGCAACCATTCCTACCGTGGCGACTCCGGTCAGATCACGCTGGAACCCGGCACCCACGATATCGAAGTACGCTATTTCGAAAACTATGGCCGCGCCGGGCTGAAACTGGAATGGGAAGGTCCGGATTCCGACGGGCGGGAAGTGCTGCAAGCGGATCAAGACCTTGCAGTCGAGGTCAATGGCACACTGGACGTCGGCATTGATCTCTCCAATGCAAGCGACAGCGCAACCGTCGGGGTCGAAGGATTACCGCCGAACACTATAGTGACCAGTGGTGACAACGCCATCGTGACGGATGGCAACCCGGTTGATCTGTCCGGCTGGAACATCGACGCGCTGGAGGTCTCTCCGCCACCCGGTTACGAGGGGGAAATCAACGGCGAAATCACTGTCAACGATACCGCCTTCAATGGCGCGCCCGTCAGCAGCAGCAGCGAATTCTCGATCCCGGTGGGCGATCCGGAAACCGCACCCGATCCGGACCTGCCGGATGTGGATCCGGCCCCATCCGCAGCCGGAGCAGAAGCAGGCGCCGCCGACATGGGGGCCTGGGACGCGGCCGGCAGCGACGACGGTGGTGATGGCGGCGACGCGGGCGACGGCGGTGGCGCAGGTCAACCCGACGTGATGGCAGAGCCTGTCGTGGTGCAACAGGCACCCGAGGTGACGCAGATCAACACCGACACCTACGAGCGCACCGACTGGTAAATCCTGCGCATCCGGTTCAGCCCCCCGCAACTGGGGCTGAACCACATGGATCCGATCCGCAGCGCAAGCTGCGCCATCCAGACCACGTCTGGCATCGGTCCACCAGCAGGGCTTTGACCCGCATTTTCAGCCCGGTGTTCTGGCCCGACGTCTTGGACTGTGTTTAAGCCGCTGTTCTAGCCCATGCGCGTGCCAGACCCCACGCGTGACCACCTCCCCCTGACAGGCGCCGCAGAACCAGGACTGCGCCAACGGCTTACCTCTGCGGTGGTATCGCCAATGCGCTGATCAACAGGTCTTTCTCTCGGCCCGCCAATGCTTTAGCCATTGGATATGCTTGATCCCGCTCTCAACCCCGTCCTTGCCGTCGATGGTGGTGGCAGCCACTGCCGCCTGGTTCTGGCCAACGACACCCGGCAGATCAGCATCCAGACCGGCCCCGCCAATGTCACAAGCGACCGAGCGGCCGCCTTGGCGCAGATCACGGATGGCCTGCAGCAACTGGCAACTGCCGCCGAGATCAGCACCGACGCGCTCCACACCCTGCCCGCCTATTTCGGCCTTGCAGGGGTGACCAGCACCCAGATTGCGCAGGACATCGCTGCCGCCCTGCCCTGCCCCCACGCCCGGGTCGAAGAGGACCGCGCCGCCGCTCTGGCAGGCGCCCATGGCCTATGCCAAACTAGGCGCGATGGGGCCTTGGCTCATTGCGGAACCGGCTCTTTTCTGGGTCTGCAACTGGGGGCAAGCCGCCGCTTTGCGGGTGGTTGGGGTCCGGTGCTGGGCGATCCCGCCAGCGCGCCCTGGTTGGTGCGCCAGATCTTGGCCCGCTGCCTCGATTGCTGCGATGGGCTCTATACGCACAGCGCCCTGACCCAGCATCTGCTGGCAGAACTTGGTGGCAGCGATGGCATCATCGCCTTTGCCCAGACCACCAGCCCCAGCGTGATGGGCCAATTGGCCCAGCAGATCACCACCGCCGCCACCGCAGGGGATAGCCACGCCATAACGGTGCTGGAAACCGGTGCTGCCCGCCTGCTGGCCGATCTGCAGCGCCTTGGCTGGCTGGCCGACACCCCGCTCTGCCTGACCGGCGGCGTCGGGCCACAGCTCGCGCTCTATCTGCCGCAAGCCGTGCAAGCCAAACTGCTGCCACCACTGGCCACCCCACTAGAGGGCGCGCTGATCCTGGCCCGCCAGTTTCGCGCAGAGCTACAAACCAAGGGGGAGCTATGATGACAGCGCAGATCTACGTCAACGCCCGCTTCTTTGATGGCGATCACCTGCACGAACAGACCGCCATCCGCGTGGCAGAGGGCTGCCTCAGCGATATGGGTCCGATCGCCCTGCAAAAAGACGGCCAGCGGATCGATATCAACGGGGATATCATCGCCCCCGGCTATGTCGATCTGCAAGTGAACGGCGGCGGCGGCGTGATGGTCAATGACACCCCAACACCCGAAGGTTTGGGGCAGATTGCAGCGGCGCACAGCCGTCTTGGCACGGCCGCTCTGCTGCCCACCCTCATCACAGCCAGCTATGACACCACCGCCGCCGCCATCTGGGCCGCCAAAACCGCCCTGGCCAATGGCGTGCCCGGCGTCGCTGGCCTGCATCTGGAGGGCCCCCACCTCGACCCGCAGCGCAAAGGTGCGCATGACGCGGCTCTCATCCGCCCGATGACGGCGGCAGATCTCGACCTGCTGATTGATGCGGCCCAGACCCTGCCTGCGTTCATGCTGACCATCGCCCCGGAATCCTGCACCACAGATCAGGTCGCACAGTTGGTACAGGCTGGTGCGGTGGTGTCCCTGGGGCACAGCGCCTGCAACTATGACACCGCCCTACGCTACGTTCAGGCCGGGGCGCGCTGCGTCACCCATCTGTTCAACGCCATGAGCCCCCTGACCAGCCGAGAACCCGGCCTGGTCGGCACCGCGCTCGACCGACCGGAGCTGAGCGCAGGGGTGATCGCAGATGGCATCCATGTCCATCCGGTCACCCTGCGCCGGGCCTGGGCTGCCAAACAGGGCCCCGGACAGCTGTTCCTGGTCACGGATGCCATGGCCGTGGCCGGAACCGATCTGGATCATTTCCACCTTGATGGCCGCCGCATCAACCGCGACCGCAGCGCATCATCGCAGGCGCCCTCCAGGCTGACCCTGGCAGATGGTACGCTGGCTGGCGCTGATCTGGACCTGACGCAGGCGTTGCGACTGTTGCATCACGAGGTTGGGGTGACCCTGCCCGCGGCCTTGGCGGCCGCAACCTCTGTGCCCGCCGATCTGATGGGCCTGTCTCATGTCGGGCGGTTGCATCTGGGCCAGCCGCTGCGCCACCCGGCCGCGATGATCCGGATCGCCAGCGACCTCAGCTGCGTCACCCCGCTGGTATGACCACAAAATACGTCTCTAAAGAACACTTTTGGCGCAAACCACGCTACTCGGCGGCGGCGATATCCGCACGCGTATAAGGGTCCAACAGGCTCGCCAGATCGACCTGCGCCGCCAACCGCGTGGCCAGCAGAACCAGCCCCCCCAATTTGCGCTGCACAAACAGCACATCCATCGGCACGGGCGGCGGTGCCATACCCTCTTGCACCATTGCCATCCCCTCAGCCTGCAACTGCTGCGCCAAGGAGGTGTCCGCGAAATCGAAATTGCCCGGCTGGCGCAGGACACCCAGCACCTGCTCGATCATCGCCAGCAACCGCGCTCGGTGATCCGCCCGCAGATCCTGCGGCAACAGGCCAAGCGCCCCGGCAGCCCGCTCAATTGCAAAAGGTGTGCGCTCCACCAACCCCGCATGCAGCAGATTGCGATAGCCCGTCACAGTGGTAGGGTCCAATCCGCGCGTGGCACCAAAATCCAACAGAACAATACAGCCAGTGTCCGGCTGCCAAAGGTAATTGGCAAAATTCGGATCGCTTTGCATGACGCCAAATTCGAACAGCTCCCGCAGCATCAGCGCCAGCAGATCGCGGGCAATACCGTCGCGCTGCAGCCCCGCGGCAGCCACCGCCTGTTCGATCGGTTGACCCTGCATGAACTGCATCACCAACACGGATCCGGTGGACAGATGCGGATAGTGACGCGGCACCAACAGCCGCGCGTCCCCCTCCAGCCGGGCCGCATAGGCCGCCATCTCCTGCGCCTCGCGCCGGTAATCCACCTCTTCATGCAGCTGTTTGCGGGCCTCGATCAGATAGGGCTCCAGATCAAAACCCGGCGGGAACACCCGCGCCGCCCGCAACAGGCTGCCCAGATTGGACAGATCACTGTCGATACTGCGCGCAACACCCGGATATTGCACCTTGATCGCGACCTCTTCGCCGCAGGGCAGCACCGCCCGATGGACCTGGCCAATGGAGGCCGCTGCAATCGGGCGCACGTCAAAGCGGCGAAAGCGTTTCTGCCAGCCCGGCCCCCATTCCGCATCCAACACCTGTTTCAGCTGTTTGGGCGGCATGAAATCCGCATCCGCGCGCAGACGCGAGAGGATCTGGGACAGCTCCTCTGGCAACAGATCGCCCGCATCCATCGACAGCAGCTGGCCCATCTTCATCGCCGCCCCACGCATCCGCGCCAACTCTTGCGTCAGCCGCGATATCGCCGAGGGTGTCAGGATCAACTGGCGCAGATCCGGCCTCTGCCCGCGCAACAGCTGCGCAGCACCATCCAACGCCACGCCACCTGCGATCTGGGCCGCCATGCCCCCCATACGCGCCACCCGCTGCAAACGGCCCGACGGGATCGCCACCGCGCGCCCCGCCCGCGCATCGCTTGCGCGCTCGTCTGTGCTACGGCTGCCATGGGTCAAGGCCACGTCAGGCCCGCCATTTGCATGATCAGATGCGCCGTCAGCACTGTGGACAGCGCGGCTTTGCAACCGGTCACCGTTTGCATCGCGCGGCGTATCACCTTGGGACATGGTCTTTGACCTCTGCTCGACTGCCGTTGGGGCCGGTTAACCGCCACATTTATCTGGCGGGTCATGCAAACATGGAAACATCACAGGTTCACGACCACCACGTGCGTTTTGATTACCCAAACGAATTATCTCGATCCGACCGCAGGTCAAACCGCGCAGCCCCAATCGGAACGGCCCTGCCCGACACAGGCATACGTCAACGCACCAGGGTCCCCGAATGTGCGGCATACGCCCTGATACCGCTAAAACTTGCGCCACTTGGTAAAAGTCAATTAACGATAGATTTACTTCACAACGTCAGATCTTAAATCTGGGTCACGATGAACCAGCCTGCCTTGAGGAACCTAAACTTGCGACGTCCTGCTCTTTTGCTCATGTGTTTCTCCTTGCTGCTGATGCTGGGGATAAGCCTGCCATTGGGGACCGAGGCACAAACCCGACCCATCCGGGTCAGCTATGGCGAATCCAACCCCTATGCCTTTACCGACACGGATGGCATCGCACGGGGCTATGCCATTGATTTATTTCGCCTGATCGCGGGCAAAGCAGGCTATGATGTCCGCTTCATCCCTGCGCTCAACCCTGCCGGACAGCTGCAAACGCTACAAGACGGGCGGGCGGATGCCACCACCATGATGGCCCTCAGCCCAAGCCGGTTGGAGAACACCATCGCCACCGATCCGGTGTTTGATTTCGAAATCAACGCCTTTGTGGTCAAAGAGTCGGATATCACGCAGATTGAACAGTTAACAGGCGGCTCAATCGGAGCGGTAAAAGGTAGCTTTTCGTTGTCACGCGCCAAGGCGATCCCTGGCGTGACCATCGTCGAATTTGACACCGCCGATGACATGGTTATTCCACTGCTGTCCGGGGATCTCGACGCTGTTGTTTCCGCCCCGGCCAATCTGCTGAAACGCCTGCGCGAATTGTCGATCGACACCCGCGTCACCGCCTTGGAACCCGCCCTGACCTCCAGCCCTGCGGGCATCCTGCTGCCCCCGGCCAAAACCGCACTGCAAGCCGCATTGAACGAGGTGCTGCGCAATGAGATCAGCGCCGATGACCGCCAGAAACTGCTGGAAAAATGGTACGGTCGCGACACCAGCATGTTTGATACCGAGGCGTTCCGCTGGTTTGTCGGCATCACCGCAGCCCTGTTGCTGGTCCTGATTTTCTTTGCCTCCCGCGCAGTGATTTACCGCCGCCGCTCCGAAAACCTGCAGCGTGTGCACCGCGCCGATCAACTGCTGATTGGCGCCCTCGACCAAGTGTCCGCCGCGATTGTCATTTTCGACAAAAACCTGCGCGCTGTGCATTGGAACCAGGGGTTCGAAGAGGTGTTCCCCAAAATGGTCCCTTCCCTGAAAGCCGGCGAAAACATGCGCGATATGTTGATGCGCTCCTACACCAACGGGACCGTGCCAAACGACTGGACCATGGAACAGACCGCCGCCCATGTTGATGGCGTCCTGCGCGATATGCGTTCCGGGGCCAACAAAACCCGCATCGTGCGCATGGACGATGGACGCGTATTCCAGGCCACTGATATGCCACTTGGGAAAAACCACTTCGGCACCATACGAGTGGACATCACCCATATCCAGGAACAACAGGATCTGATCCGCCAGCAAGCCACGACGCTGGAGGCCGCCAACGAAAAGCTGCGCACCTTCACTGCCATCGCGGCCCATGATCTCAAAACGCCACTGTTCAATCAGATCAACCTGCTGGAATTCATCACCGAAGACCTGCAAAGCGCGAACATCACCCTGCCCGCAGAGGTGCAGGACAATTGGCAAGAGCTGGAGATGGTGACCCGCCAGATGCTGCGGCTGATCCAGGATCTGTCCGTCTACGCAACAACCGAAAGCGAAAGCCAAACCACCGAACGCTTCTCCCCCTCCCTGCGCCTGCAAGAGGTGTTGCAGGTGGCGCAGCCCCGGACCGGATTTCAGATCACCATTCAGGACGATATCCCCGATCTCGTGGTCAATCCGACGGCCTTTGAAATGGTCATGCGCAATCTGCTGAACAATGCCATCAAACACCATGACAAGGATTTCGGCCGCATCAGTGTGCGCTGCGAAACCCAGGCAGATCAGGTCATCCTACAGGTTCAGGACGACGGACCCGGCATCCCGGAAAACCAGCGCGAGCAGGTATTTGAACCGTTTCAGCGGCTGTCTGCACGAACCGACGGCTCTGGTCTCGGGCTCGCATTCATTCGCAAAACCGTCGACAGCTGGGGTGGCAAGGTCTGGATCAGTTCGGCGACCCCGCGCGGGTCAATCTTCTCGATCAGTTTCCCCAGATCCGCGCAGGCTGTTGATGCGTCAACCCCAACTGCCAGTACGTCCCAGACAATGGCGGCGAATACGGCGGTGGCACAGATGCCCAAAACAGGCTGACCACTGCCACGCCCCTGCCCGCGCCCCTACCCGGCCTTTGCCCACTAGAATTTCAGCCCTCCAGAGTGCGGGGCCTCACGGTTGCGGGCAAAGGCCTGGGGCCTATTGGTGATCCAGCTTCTGCGCGATCATCAGCAGCAGGGCATCTGCCTCCTCACTCGACAGGCTGCGCCCTTTCAGATCGATACGCAACGCTGTCGGTGTTACCTCCGCGCTCAGCGCACCGCCGCCAGACAGCTGGCGCATCGACAAACGCGTCACCTGGCGCGGACGACCACCCCGAGGTTTCGGATCCGACGCCGGTTCCAGCCCGGCCAGGGCCTGCTCCAGCAATCGCCATTCTGCGCGCTCATCCTCGGGCCCGGCTCCGGCAAGCGCCGCTCTCAACGCGCCCTGCCCGCCTGCCCGCAAAGCAGCAGCCAGCTTCAGCCCCGCCTTTTCAGACAGCGCATTAGGATAGCGCAGCAGATCGCCTAACCCTTCGTGCACAGCAGCGAAACTGCGCACTTTGGAGCGTTTCGCCTTTGACGCGGCCGCAAACAGGGTTTCAACTGCGGCTTCGACGGTATCAAACACCCCCTGCCCCACAACCAACACAGCAATCCGCCCCCGTTCGTATGGCGACAGATTGGCGCGCAGTTCGTTTTCCTCCACCATCGACACATAGGCATCCGCGCTTTGTGCGCCGCGACGGATAAAGGCCGGGATCGATTCAAACCCAGGTTCGATGCGGTTCAACCGGGCAAACGCCTCCAGCCGCCGGAACCCGGATACCAGACCAAAACTGCCCTCGTTTTCGACCAGCTCAATGGGGCTGCGCAGCCCGTTAACGCGGATGGAGTTCTGCAACTCCTCCATGTCACTTTCGCTCAGCTGGGTGCGATCACGGCGCAGATAATCGCGATCAATGGTGTTGAGCGACACCAACCGCACGATCTGCCCCGCATCATCCGCAGCGCGCCATTTGTCGGCATCTGCCTTGTCGCGCGCCACCTCAACCCGGTCCGCAACAGAGGTCATCGCATGCATTTGCGCGGCTTCGGCCGAAACCTTGGCGATTGGCGGCGCGCTCTGGGCAGGTGCCTCAAAGGGGTTGATCCCCGGTTTCGCCGCGAAACCTTCTTCGATCTTTTCGATCTCCGCTGCGTCCGGGGCCATCAGTCGTCTGCGTTTAGCCATCTTGCGGTGCCTCCTCCATTTGGGTGTCCCGCCACCAGCTGCCGATAAGCAGCTCTTTGAATTCTGCGTAGGTCCGGTCAAAAGTTTCTCTACCGCGTACGTAGGTATCGCGGTTGAAGTCACGATAGTCCGCTTCATAGATTCCATTCACTTGTTCTCCGGCTTGGCCCACAAGAGCTGTGACATCCTGACGGTAAGCGTTCATGAAATCGCCGAAGTAAGCTTGGATCACGTTCGCCATGTCCGTCTGCTGACTGGCGTCAAAGCGCGTGATCAGCGCTCTTACTACATCCCATTCAAATTTAATTTCTGGTAACCCTGCCGCACGCTGTGCAACGTTCTCGCCTTCCTCAATGGAAGCGAACGTCGAATAAAGCATGTCGAAAAACCGCCCCGTGCTGTCAAACTCCAGGAACGATGCCCCAAGCGGCACCAGCAGAATATCCGCCGCCGCAAGCGCATTGATCGTCAGATAGCCAAGGGCAGGCGGGGTATCGAGGAACACGATATCGTAGTCATCCAGGATGCCCTCTTGTTCCAGAAAATTGCTCAGCGCATCCCAAAGCGGCCAGCTGCGCAACCCCATGCGCCAGACCGGGATCTGGAACTCCGCCCAATAGAGGTTCAGCTGCGCGCCGATCAGATCAATGTTGGACCAATGGGTTTTCTGGATGACGTTTCGCGACGAAACTTGCAGGGCTTCGCTGAGCGTTTCATCTAGCGGCAGTTCCGGTTGCCCGGCTGCGGCGCGCACGGCGTTTTCCTCAACCACGGCTTTGGCATAATCCTTGGCGATCAGTGGGAACACCGTTGACCACTCGTCCTCAACCTTACCGCCGAGGATGGAGGTCATTGACCCCTGGCTGTCGAGATCAATCACCAGCACCTTGTAGCCATCCAGCGCCGCGGACATCGCCAGATGCGCGGCTGTGGATGTCTTGCCAACACCGCCTTTGAAATTCGCAACAGCGGTCACCTTCGCCTGCGCAGTCTTTGGCCGGTAGGGCAGGTATTCTTTGGTGGAGACGCCTTCATTGGCAAAGTGCTGCCGCAGCAGCAGAACCTCTTCGAGGGTAAACCATTTTGATCCACCTTCACCCTCGCCCTGTGGCAGGTCGGGATTGTTTTTCAGCACACGGCGCAAATGCTGTGGGGCGACCGGGATCAGATAGCGGGTGATTTCCCAGGTTGAGAATTTGCGCAGGCGTTTTTCGCCATCCGGCGCATAGCCTCGGCGCGCCAGATCCTCTCGGCCTTTGGTGCACATGGCAGCGGCTTTGGCGAAACGCGTGGTCTGGATCGGATCCGGCAATTTGTCAGCTGCGGCCTTTGGGTCCAGATTGAAATAGGGCGGCAGAGGGGGAGAGGTCATTGTGCTGGATCTCACTGCATGTTTTGCATTTTTGCTTATGTGCAGCAGAATAGGAAACATATCCGGATCTGCCTAGAGCTGACGGACCCAAGTGACATATTTTTTCAGGTGCCTTTCCCCGGTTTCGCGGCGAAACTGACCATATTCCAGGGGTTTGCCTTGAGAACTTGCGAAAATTCCAATCAAAGAAAAAACACAAGCACACTAAAACGTTTGAATCTTTTTATGAGTTTAAAGATTTTAGCCCCAGGAATATACTCAAAAACAATCGCTTAAGCCCCTTTGAGGACCCGGGTACGGGATCAATGGGTCCCATCTACAGGATGAATGGCACCCATATACAGGATTTAAGGGTCCTAACAGCGGGAACAAAGGTGCCGATTCTCGGGATCGACGTTTTTCTGTCTCTCTCATTTTGGCATATCACGCCAGGATCGCTGAGCGAGCGCTCTGGACTCTGACTGCGGTGTTTTTGACACTATTGCGGTCATTTTAGACCCTGGCGCTCACGGCGCGCTGTGGCGCTCTGCGGGGGTTTGTGCCGATGGAGCCCCACCACCCGATTCGAATTTCATGCGGTGCGGCGCGGTTTGCAGCCAGGCCATATCCTGCAGATGGGTACCTTTCGGAACCGGGTCGCTGGCGTTGGCCTGAGCTGCGTCATTTCTTAAAGGCACCCATCGGCCAATTGCAAACGGGTTCCTTTTTGCGGTCTGTTGTGCGACAGTTGCGGTCATAACAAAGAGCAACGATTCCATGGCAGAGCAAGTGTTTGACAGCGACCGGCTGACCGGCGCGCTGACCCGCGAAACGGTGAAGAAGAATGTCGCCGCCATTCACATCAGCGGCAAGCTGACCCTGTTGCAGCGCAAGCTGTCGAATGTCCTGTTGCTCAATGCCTATGACACGCTGACCTCGGCACGCAGCCACACCATTGATGCGCGCACGCTGGCAATGATGGTCGGCTATAATTCCAACGATATGGACAGTCTGCGCGCCAGCCTGCGGGCGCTGGCGGAAACCGTTGCGGAATGGGATATGCTGGACGAGCAGGGCCACCAGGAATGGGGGGTGTCTTCGCTGCTCAGTTTTGCGAAGCTGAAGAATGGCGTCTGTGAATATGCCTATTCCCCGGCGCTGGCGCTGAAACTGCATGACCCCAAAATCTATGCGCTGATCAACGTGAAGATCCAGCGCAACTTCTCCTCCGGGCATGGGCTGGCGCTTTATGAAAACTGCTACCGTTTTGTGCGCACCGGATCGACCGGGTGGTGGTCGCTCGATATTTTCCGCAAGTTGATGGGGGTGGATGGCTCCGCCTATTATGAGAGCTTCAAACATCTCAATGCGAAGATCATCAAACCCGCGGTGGCAGAGGTCAACAAAAGCTCTGACATTATTATTGAACCACAAACGCGCAAGAAGGGCAGGGCGGTCAGCGACATTCGGTTCGTGATCCGTGAAAACCCGCAGATGGCGATGTTCCAGATTGATGACAGCGAAGGTCTGCGCCAGATCCCGGTGTATAAGGCGCTGCGCGGGCAGGGGGTGTCGGACAGGTTGGCGCGGCAGTGGATCACCGAACATGGGCAGGATTACGTGCAGGAGAAACTGGACTATGTGATCGGGCAGGACGGGGTGAAATCTCCGCTTGGCTACCTGCGGGCTGCGATCAATGGTGATTATAGCCAGACGGAGGCGGGGCAATCCGCGGCGCGTGTGCAAATGGATCCCGAAACCGAACAGCGCATCCTGGAGGCGCAGGCTGTGCGTGCGGCTGAGAAAGCGGAGGAAGACGCCGCCTTTGACGCGCGCCGGGCGGAACGGCAGGAACGGGCGCGACATCTGGATATTGTCGATGAACTGGTTTCGCGGCGAAACCCCACCCAACGGGATGCGGATCGGCGGTTGTTTCTGTCCGGGCTCGACAGCGATCTGGACCGTGAGCATTTTCGCCAACATGGTTGGCGTTCGGCGCTGAACGCTGCGGCGATCATTCGGTTCTGGCAGGAGCTGGAGCCCGATGCGTTCGATCCTGCTGCGTCCGAGACCGCGACTGAGGCTGGGGCTGGGGCCCCACCAAGTTAATCGACGTGGCCCAGTCCGATTTCTGTATTTACGCCGCAGCCCCGCCCCAAAGCGCATGGTGCGCTGGGACGGGACCAGTGGCATGCCGTGACGCGGCTTATTCTGCCGCGATGGTCAGCCCTTCTTTCTGCTGTGGTGTAGCAGTGGGCATTGGTGACCAGGTCAAATCGCCATCATAGCGCGCGGTTAGCTGGCCATCCTTGTCCATCGCGATGAGATGCAGCCAACGATTGTCGAACAGTGCGCGCACATTTGGGTGCCGTTTCAGGACGTCTGTCATGGCCTCTTGTGGTGCCTCGATGATGACGGACAGGCGCAGCGGATCGTGCTGATAGCCGTCGCCATCGTGGATCGATTGCCACGGCAGACCCGGTTTCAACGCACCGCTATTGCCCTCTAGCACGCCGATACCGCCAGCCACGTTGTGCAACAGTTTGTTGCCGCCGCCAAACAGATCGGGCGCAACGGTAGAGCCGTAGTATTGCAGGCTGATCCAGCTGGCGACCACCACGGGTGCGGTCATGATCAGCTCCAACACGCCAAAGCCATCGTCCGCGGTCCAGTCATAGCTGTGCAGGAACGACTGGCCTGCGAGGCTGGTGCCTTCGGTGCGACCGCGCGGCGCGGCCACAAAGGCGCGGCAACCGGCCAGGCCCCATTCCGGGCGCAGCTCGGCCCAGTCGCCTGCGCGGCGCAACACGTCCTTGCCGGTGTTGGCGCGGGGCAGGCGGCTTGCCCGTTCACTGCGCGCGAGTGCGCCTGCGGCTTTCAGCCAGCTGCGGATCTGGGTTAGCTCAGCCGCGAGGCGGCTGCCGGTTCCAGCTGGAAGGTCCTGTTCATAGAGCGTGACCCGATCGGTGGTGGTGTAGTGCAGCGCAGGCAGAAACACGGTATCCTGAGGGATGTCGATCCCCTGATCGCGCAGACCTGTCCGCACCGCGCTGTCGTTCAGCAATGCGGCCAGCAGGCGGGCATTGACGTCGCCAGCATAGCCACCACAGGCGCCGCAGTGCAGGGCGCTGGCGTGGGGGTTGTTGGTCACATCCGCACCATGCCCGGCCAAAAGCACAACCTTGGCAAATCCGTTGGTGAGCGACATCGCCGACAGAATGGTCCGGGCCATGGTGATGCGTTCGTCCAGGGAAACCGCGTCATCCAACTGTGGGGCAGGGTCCGCAGCGTGGCTGTGGCTGTGTCCGAAGGCATCACGCAGCAATTTGCCAGCATACACGGGACCCGTCGCTTCGACGAAGGCGAAGGAGGAGACCGCCGCCAGTTTGAACCGGCCCCAGGCGCGTTTGGCGCGGGCGGCGTAACGGCGGGCGAGATCCCGGTCCTGCGGTTCCTGCGCGGTTGAGGTGACACCGGGGTTCAGCAGGACGGGGCCACGGCCCTCGCAGACATCGGAACCTGCGCCAGAGTGGTTGGCCGCGAGGCCGAAAAATCCAGCAAATCCAATTGTTTGAATGGACTTATCCTGGGTTTCCAAGGCGCGGCGGAAGACTTCGGACCGGACATCGATGCAGAATGCGGCCTGAAGCGCAGGACGGCTGTCGTCTGCGCGGGATTCTGGCGTTGGGCGCGCGGCGAAGGTCGCCGACAGTTGGCGTTGCTGCGCCCGGTCACCGGCTTCCTGCAGGATGGCATCGATGACCAGATCCCGCGTGGGCGTGATCGGCGTTTCGTGGGCGGCGACAATGTCCTGCCACCGCGACTGGATCTGATCGCGGTACTGATGAAACAACGCCTCATCAAACACCATGCGAATGGCGAGCAGCTCTGCCGTGGTGGTGTCGCTTCCACCTGCCAGTTCCGCCTGCCACAGCAGGTAGCGGCCATATTGCGCCCAGCCTTCCAGCGTGATCAGCCAGCGGTGAAACGCGGTTGAGGCGGCTTCGAAGGTGATGCCGAGGGTTTCGGAGGCCCGGCCGATCGCACGCCATTGCGAGCGGTTGGTTGCGGATACAAAGGCGCCGAACCCTTTTAATCCGTGAATTTCGGGGGTCAGGTCACGAGAGGCAAACTGGCGCCACGCGGCAAAGGTGCCGCCGGTGCGATCCGGCTGCCACAGGGCCTGGCCCTGATCGAAATGGCTGGCGGCAAAAGCGCCGATCCGCTCCCGGACGAGGCTGGACCAATCGATGCCGGACACCTCGCTGGCGAGATCCGCAACGGTCGGAAGGGGGCTGATCTGTGCGCTTGTTTGCGGCTCGCTCTGCAGGGCCTGTTTCAGGTCGTCCAATGTGGGGGAATCAAAGGGGCCGGCCACAGCGGCGATCGCATCGCTGAGATCCGTTTCGGTCAGCTCGCCCTTGTCGAATTTGGCGCGCCAATGGTCCCGGCCCGGTGTGATCCGCTGGCCTGCCACCCGCGCCAAACGGGCGGAGGCGGTGGCCAGGGGCTCCTGACTTTGGCCGAGGAACGGGTTCACCGCAACGCTGGAGGTCAGCGGGAACAGCGGCGGGATCTGTTTGCCCGCGGTGTTGGCCATGCTCACCAGTTCGAGGAGAGCCGCAGGGTAGGTTTCGTGTTTCATAAACATCTGTAGGCGCTCCGTGTTCAGGTGGTGGCTCTGGCTGACCAGCCCTTGAGGATCCGGTCAAAAATCGCGTTGGCGTATAGTCCGTTGGACAGGTGGACCCGGAGCCCGGCCGCTGCGGGATGGGTGGCCCAGAGCGGGAATGTGGCCTGTGCGATGGCGACGAGACCAAAGCTGAGGAGGGCCAGGACGATCAGCGCCCATTCCAGCGGGCCGGGGGGTGGCGTTGCGGGCAATGTCCCGGCGGTGAGTTTCAACGCGATGATTTGCAGGACAAAATAGCTGACGGATGTGGCGGCGGCATAGATCACGGTGCGGCGGGTCAGAGCACCTGGGGCCGCATCGGCAAAGCCTTGTGCCAGCAGATAGGCCACACCGAAGATCAGGATCACCCCAAGGGCAATGGCCTGCACCGATTTGCCATCAAAGCCGAAGGTGCCGCCGACCAGCGCATAGATGGCGATGCCAATGCCGAAGGCCTGCATCACGTTGCGCCCGCTGGGGACCGCGACAGGGCCGGGGCGGCGGATGGCGGCCACGCCCTTGACCGCTTCACCAGCGCTGAGGAAGGCGTGCGCCTTGTAAAGAGAGTGGGCGACGATGTGCAGCAAGGCTAGCGGGAACAGCGCGAGGCCACATTGCATCATCATGAAGGCCATCTGCGCAATCGTGGACCAGGCCAGCGAGGTCTTTACCGCGGGTTGGGTGAGCATGACCAGTCCGCCAAAGAGTGCGGTAAACCCGCCGAGCATCACCAAAAGCGCCATGATCCCGGGGGCGATCAGCATCACATCGGCAAAGCGGATCAACAGGAAGCCGCCGGCGTTGATCACGCCTGCATGCAACAGGGCGGAGACCGGGGTCGGGGCTTCCATCACCTCGGTCAGCCAGCCATGCACCGGGAACTGTGCCGAGGCCAGAACCGCAGCCAGCGCGATCAGCAAGGCGGCAATGATGGTTGGCAGAGTGGGCGTGGCCGTGGACAGAACGGTGGCGATATCGGTGGTGCCATAGGTGATCACCAACAGCAGAACCGCGATGGCCAGGCAGATTTCACCGGCGCGAGCGACCACGGATTTTTTGCGGGCGGCCCGGCGGGCTGTGGTGCGTTCCGGGTAGAACAGCAACAGCTGGTGCAGGCTGAGACTGGTGGCAGCCCAGGCGAGCAGCAGCTGGATCAGGTTGCCGGACATCACCAGCAGCAGAACCGCGGCCAAGGTGGTCGCCATCCAGCCGGTGAAGGCGCCCTGGCGGGCCTCGCCGTCCATGTAGGTCGCGGCGTAGCGCAGCACGATCCAGCCAATGAAGCTGACCAGGCAGAGCATGGTGGCGCTGACCACATCGAGGCGGACCGACAGGCCCACCCCGAAGAGCCCCACCAGTGGTGAGCTGCCGGGGCCGGACATCACCAGCATCAGCGTGGACAAGGCAGAGACGGCAAATGTGGCCAGCGCGGCCCATTCCGCCTGACGCGGCAAAGCGCCGGGCCTTGTGCCTGGTGTGGAGCGGGCGCGCACCGCAATGGCGAGCAGGAACAAAGGTGCCAGAAGCGGCAGCAGATAAAGGAACATAGTGATCTCCCATCAGGCGGCAGCAGGTTTCTGCTGCGTTGCGGCGGTAGCTAGACCAGTTCCAGTATTTAGAAAAATTCATTGTTCGCATTGTTTCGTTCGACTAAAGTGAATGAATGCCATTGAACTATCATCACCTGCGGTATTTCTGGGCCGTCGCCCATGATGGGAATTTGACCCGCACGGCGCAGCGGCTGAACCTGTCGCAATCGGCGTTGTCGGTGCAGATCAAGCAGCTCGAAGAGCGGTTGGGGCATTCGTTGTTTGACCGGCGCGGGCGACAGCTGCACCTGACCGAGGCAGGGCGGATCACGCTGGATCATGCGGATGCGATCTTTGCCACCGGGCAGGAATTGATTGCGACTTTGCAGGATGCCGGGCGCAGCCGTCAGGCGCTGCGGGTGGGAGCCCTGGCGACGTTGTCCCGCAACTTTCAGATCGGGTTTTTGCGCCCGATGCTGGCGCGGCACGATGTGGAGGTGATTGTGCGCTCTGGCAGTCCGACGGAATTGTTGGCGGGTTTGGAGACGCTGAATCTGGATCTGGTGTTGATGAATCGGGAGCCGACGACAGACAGTCTAACCCCTTATGAAATACACCAAATTGCGGATCAGGCGGTGAGCATCGTGGGCACGCCTGGACGGTTTGATCCGGAAACCCCGGTGCGGGATCTGGTGGCGGAACACCCCTTTGTGCTGCCGACCACTGACAGCAGTGTGCGTACTGCTTTTGATGCGATGGCCAGCCGTTTGTCAGTGGTGCCGCAGGTGGTGGCCGAAGTGGACGATATGGCGATGATGCGACTGTTGGCGCGCGAAGACATCGGATTGGCGCTGGTGGCTCCGATCGTGGTGCAGGATGAGCTGACATCCGGGCGGCTGGTGGAAGCACGCGAACACCCGCGCATCCGCGAGACATTTTATGCCATCACGCTGCGACGTCGGTTCCCCAACCCTCTTGTGCAAGAGTTGCTGGCGGAGGGCGGCGTGGCGATTGGGGGGCAGTGATTTGAAACCGGTGATTTAAAACCTGCGATTGGGGGGGTAGCAGCTAAGTGACTGCGCCGACGACGTCGAAAACAACTATTTGAATTCGATTTCCACCGCGAATTCAAACCGCGGCTTGTCGAAACCCTTTGGGGCTTTGGGCAGCCGCCCGGCACTGGCCACGGTCCGCAGCACAGCCTGATCAATTGTGGCATTGCCTGACGATCGGGTTATGGCGCTTCTGAGCACAGTGCCGTTGCGATCAATCACAAGGTGAACTTTCGCTGACCCACTGTCGCGAACACGCTGGCGGCGTTTCTGGCGGTCAAGCCGGTTGCGAATTTTTGCCCCCCAAACCTGCAAGAGCTTGGCTTGGCGGCCACTGTCTCCGGTGCTGACCTGGCTGCTGCCGGAACTGCCAGCCTGGCTGCTGTTGCCGTTGCCCGCGGCGCGCTGTTTGGCGCGACCGGCTGTGGTTTGTTCAGCCTCTGCGGCTTTGGGTTGAGGTTCAGGCTTTGGTCTTGGTTTTGGTTGAGGTTTCGGCTCGGGTTTTGGTTCGGGTTTTGGCTCCGGTTTCGGTTCTGGCTTCGGAGCAGGCGGTGGTGGCGTGCTGTCCACAACGAGCAGATCTGGCAGATTGGGCTGCGCCATGGGGATCTGCGCCACGGTTGTGGGGGCCTGGGCCAGATCCAGTTGCGGCAGCTGTGGCGTTGGTATGTCCGCGTTCACGACAGGTTGGTCCGCTTGCACCTGGGAGGTGAGGCTGGGCGGAGTTTCCCAGTCTTCGACCATCTTCATGACCGTGGCGTTGACGGCCTCCAACGAGACCATTTCTATGCCGGCTTGGCCTGCGGCTTCGACGCCGGATTGCGGCATTCGGGTAAAAATGGCCAGATGCAACAGCCCAGCAATGGCTGCAAAAACAGCGAGTTCGGACAGGCGCAAAACAGGGTGGGTCATGGCTGGCGGACCACCAATTCTGCGCGGGCCAAACCTGCGGCGGCCAAATCGCGCAGAACGGTGGCGAGCGCTTTGGCCTCCAGCGCGGCATCCGCCCGGATCTGCAGGGTTGCGCCCGGATCGGTCTGGGCGGCCAACCGTGCTATCGCGGCCTCACCTTCGGCGCCATCAAAGTGGATCTTGTTGTCGGCGCTGATGAACAACACGGGCTCGGCGCTTGGTTCGGTTTCGTGCGTGGCCTCGGGTGGGGTGACGTCGAAGGGTTCCGGTTCTGCCAGACGCGAGGTCATCAGGAAGAAGATCAGCAGCAGAAACACCACATTGATCATCGGAACAATGGATTCAGAGCGCGGACGACGGGGTGGGGGGCTGAATTCCATCATCGGTTTATTCCACCAGGACGAAATTGCGGAACCCGGCCGCCTGCAGCAGCCCGGTGACGGTGGTGATCCGCTGCAGGGTCGCGCCGTCATGTCCGCGCAGGATGATCATGTCTTCGGGTTTGCTGGTCAGTGGCGTCAGCGTTGCGATCAGGGCGTCATCACCAATGGCAATGCCGTTCACCAGCAGGCCAGTGGTGCTGACGTCCACCAGCCGGGGCGGGCCATCATAGCTGCCGCCCTGTCCGGCCAGGGGAATTTGCAGCACGGCGTCGGTGCCAAACCGAGAAGCCAGCATGAAGAACACCAGCAGCAGAAAGACCACGTCGATCATCGGGGTCAGGCTGGGTTTGCGCCGCGGGCGTTTGGCCTCCAAAAGCTGCATTGGTTCACTCGGCGGCGAGTTTCAGATCGTGGGGCTGCTGGGCCACAAAGATCCGCGTTGCACTGTCTTCTAGATCCTGGCGAATGCGAGTGATCACGGATTCAAACCAGGTCAGCGCGGCAGAGGCGGGAATGGCAACGGCCATACCTGCTGCAGTGGTCAGCAGTGCCTCCCAGATGCCGCCGGCCAAGAGCGCGGGGTCGGCCTTGGAGCCAGCGGCCTGCAGCGCCTGAAACGCGGCGATCATGCCAAGCACGGTGCCGAGCAGGCCCAAAAGGGGAGCAATGGTGGCGATCAGTTCCAGCGCGCCCAGTCCGGTGCCTGCCGATGCCAGATGGCGTTTGGCCACCCGTGTGGTTTCCTCGCGGGCGCGGTCTTCTGGCAGGGATCTGCTGGCGTGGATCGCGGCGGCGACCACCTGGGAGCGAATGCCGCGGCGGCCTGCCACGATGCTTTGTGCGGTGGCGATATCTCCGGTTTCAAAGGCGGTGACGGCTTTGCCGGCTTTGCCCCGTGACCAGGCCCCGATGAGGGCGAGACGCCAGATTTTCCACAGGATGAGCGCCAGGGTCACAACAGAGAGGGCGGCAATGGCCCAAATGGATGGGCCGCCGTCGCGCAGGAAGGTCATGGCGTCATTTGCGCTGTCTTGCAGGATACCCTGGAGGTCTGCAGTCGCGCCTTCGGATGCTGTGGGGGCGGGAGCGGCGACTGTTGGCGTTGCCTCTGCGGGTGTCACAGTCGCCCTTTCCGGTGTCGCTGTGGGGGATGCAGTGGCAGACGCGCTGGGAGATTCTGAGGTTGGCGCCGCTGCAACACCCGG
The DNA here is from genome assembly GCF_022825805.1 of Phaeobacter sp. Taxonomy (GTDB): domain Bacteria; phylum Pseudomonadota; class Alphaproteobacteria; order Rhodobacterales; family Rhodobacteraceae; genus Phaeobacter. Next base: position 40,877 of record NZ_JAJDWC010000081.1, on the reverse strand, counting down.
AGTGGTTACGGGTGCGCTCTGCGTCAGGCCGGGCTGTGTCAGACTGGGCTGCGTCAGATTGGGCTGCGCCAAGGTGGGTTGTTCCAGGCTTGGTTGCTCTAGCGTCGGCTGCACGGGTGCCGTGGCCTCCTGTGCGGCCAGTGGGGACATCATCAACGCAACAGACAGACCGCAAGACGCAGCAAGGGATCGGCGAATGAGGGAAATCATGAAATGCTCCGGCCACGAGAGGTGCACTTTACACCTTGGTTTGTTCATTATCCGGCTTGGATCAAGCGCCCTGGCGGGCCGTTGTCCTGGCGAAACACGTTCAAGGCCACAGGGCCCATTTGCGAGGGTTAAAAAAACCTATCGCTTTTGTCAAGAATAGGGCGCGTTGCGGCAGTTCGCTGCGATGACCTGCGGTTTGGTCCTGCGACCGTTCGGTCTGGTTTTCAGGATAGACAGCGCTGGTGTGCGGGACCAAGATGAGCGGATCAGCGGGGGTGAGCAGCAGGGGGCCGATGATGATCCGCCATATCGTTCTGGTTCGATTGCGATCGGGCGTCGAGGACCACGCCGTTGACGGGGTGGTCCGTGAGCTTGCGGCGCTGCAGTCTGTGCTGCCAGGTATTTTGTCCGTGTCCGGGGGGCGGAGCCAAAGCCCCGAGCAGATAGAGCGTGGTTATCTGCATGGGTTTGTTATCGATTTCGACAGTTGGGCCGCCTTGCACCGCTATCTGGAAGATCCCCGGCACAAAGAAGCCGGTCAGGCATTGGTTGCGCTATGTGAGGGCGGCGTCGAGGGCGTTTTGGTCTTTGACTATGAGGTCGATGTCGCGCCCTGATGCCGCCGGTTGATACCAGTTGGTTATGGGCCCAGTGATGTACCCGGTGAATTGTCCAGTGAATTGCCCGGTGATGCGCCCCTAGAGAGGGGCGCCTGCAAAGGTTGCGAGCTGCACACCGCTATCGTTGAGTTGGCGGCGCACCTCTGCGGCGATGGCCACGGCGGTTGGGGTGTCGCCATGCAGGCAGATGGTGTCGATCCGGGTCTCGATTCGCTTGCCACTGGCGGTGATGATGGCTCCTTCGCGGACCATATCCACCATGCGCTGCCCGGCCTGTTGGGGATCGTGGATCACCGAGCCGGGGAGTTTGCGGTCCACCAGCGTGGCATCGTCGTTGTAGGCGCGGTCCGCAAAAATCTCGCAGGCGGCGCGACAGCCCAGTGTGGTGACGGCCTGCTGTTGTGCGGTGCCTGCCAAAACCATGATGATGATGTCTGGATCCACGGAAAGCGCGCCTTCGTAGCAGGCCAGTGCCATGGCGTGATCTTCGGCGGCCATATTGGCCAGCGCGCCATGGAGTTTCAGGTGGCGCACCTTGGTGCCTGTGGCCTGGGCCATGGCCTGCGCGGCCCCCAGCTGATAGCGCACCAGATTGGCCAGTGAGACATGTGCAATATCCATACGGCGGCGGCCAAACCCATGCAGGTCAGGGAACCCCGGATGGGCACCGATGCCGACATGGCGGTCACGGGCCTGCGCCATGGTGGTGGCCATGACGTCCCAATCCCCGGCGTGAAAGCCGCAGGCGATGTTGGCGGAGGTCACAATATCCAGCAGCGCGGCATCATCGCCCAGGCTCCAGGCGCCAAAGCCTTCGCCCATATCTGCGTTCAAATCGACGGTTTTGGTCATGAGGGCACAGCTCCTTACAGATCGTCCTCGTCACCGGCGATGGCGCCGCTGATCAGTTGATAGGATAGAAGATCGGTCATTTTATGTGGATCCCGGATCAATGGCTGGCAGCGCGCGGGCAAGGTCTGCCGGTCCTGCGCGGCGTGGCGCTCTGCCTGGATTGCATCGTCCTGGCTGATGAACTGAAACCGCAGCAGCGTGCCGGGCTGTGCCTGCGCCAGTTTGGGCAGATCACAGGGCAGCGCGGTTCCGATCCGGGGGTAGCCACCGGTGGTCTGGCATTCCGACAGCAACAGATAGGGGGTGCCGTCACCGGTGATTTGGATGTCTCCGGGGGTGATCACCTCTGACAGCACAGTGCGGCCGCCATCCGGCTGGAATGACGCCCCATCCCCGTCCAGTGCAACGCCCATGCGGTTGCCACGGCTGGCGCGGCGAAATTCTGTGTTTTCAAAGCGCTGACGCTCGGCTTCCGGGAACAGTGTGGTTTGCAGACTTTCGACGATGCGGATTGTGCCGCCATCAAAACGGTTCTCGGCCGTGAGCCCAAGCCCCGCCGTGGGGGTAGAGGTTGCAGGCCCGAGCGGCAGGGTGTCACCGGCTTTGCAGGGTTGGCCGATCCCGGCAGCGACATGAACGGACCGGGCGCCAAGGGGCGCAGGTCCGTCAAAGCCGCCTGCCACGTGCAGATATCCATAACAGCCCTTTTGCACTGCGCCGATCTGCAGCCGGGCACCGGCAGGCAGGTGGTGGCTCGCGTTCCAGGCCAGGGTGGTGCCGTCAAGGCTCGCTGCCATGGGCGCGCCGGTCAGGGCGATCACGGTGTCTGTGCTGCTTTCGAACTCACCCCCCATGGTTGCCAGTTCCAACGCGGCCAGATCCGGTGATTGGCGCAGCAACGCGGCCCCCTCGGCGAGGGCCAGCAGATCTGCCGCGCCTCCACGGGACACGCCGTATTCCAGCCAACCGGGACGTCCCCGGTCCTGCAGCGAGGCGCCGGGCCCGATGGAGAGGATTTTCAAATGCTCCGTCATCGCAGCACCTCGGATGTGGCGCCACCGAAGGGGTCAGTTTTCATATTGGTCAGCTGTTCCGGCGTGACCTCCTGAAACATCACCTCATCGCCGGCGCGCAGCAGAAACGGGTTCTCGGCATCTGGCTGGAACAGGCGCACGGCAGTCTGTCCCACATGCATCCAGCCGGTTGGGGTGGTCACGGAGAACAGAACCAGCTGCCGGATCGCAACAGCCAGAGCGCCAACAGGAATCTGGCTGGTGAGCTGGCTTTGGCGGGGAATGTTCCAGGCTTCGGGCAATTGCCCGAGATAGGGTTGCCCCGGAGCAAAACCGATGGCTTGCACCCGAACGCGGGCAGCGGCGAGCTGTGCGCGGGCCTCTGTCTCGCTTAGCCCGGCGGCGGCTGCGGCCTGCGGCAGCTGTGGTGCAAGATCGGTGCCAAAAACGGCCGGGATGCGCCAGAGGCGACGGTTCTGTGGCGGCGGTTGTTTGGTCCAGTCGCGGCTGTGCAGCAGATCGGTCAGCGCCTGATACAACACGGCGCGATCCGTCGTGATCACATCAAAGCGAATGTAGGTGGACACCAGCGAGGTCGACAGCTCTTCGACACCGGGCCAGTTTTGGCGGCTGATGTCATCGCGCAGGGCCAACGCAGCCCGGTTTGCGGCCTCGTCCAGCGCATCGGCAAAGCTGACGAGGAGGCCATCCACCCCAACCGGACGGATCTGCGGCCAGGTCTGGGACGCGGTGTTGGGATCGGGGGTGGCGTCTGTGGTCATTGATGTGCGGGGGCCAAAATGAGGGAAAGCAGGGCGCGTGAAGGATATTGATTGCAATTTGCTGGCATATTGTCGATAAATTGTCAACGTTATCGAGCGGCCGATTTGTCTGCCCCCAGAAACTGACCCCTGCATATGTCTGCGTTCAGTTGAACCAGGTGGGGTAGGTGGGATCAGACAAGGCCTTGGAAGTCGTGGAGATCAGCCATGCAGGACCCAGAACAGCCAGCACCAGAAAAACCGGACCTGCCTGATCCAGAGACAGGGCCAGAGACAGAGCGAGATACGGAAACTGGCGCGCAACCGGATCGGCGGCGGATCGTATCCTCGCGCCATCTGGCGGAAGGGGAAGGGTGGGAGCTGTCAGAGCTGGAATTCGGCCTGATCATTGCTTTCAACGCGTTTTCCCGCTGGACAACCCGTTGCATGGCGGCCGCCGGGCAGGCGGATCTGAGCGCGCTGGAAATCCTGGTGTTGCATCACGTCAATCACCGCGATCGTGACAAGCGGCTCAGCGATATCTGTTTTCTGCTGAACATCGAAGACAGCCACACCGTCACCTACGCGCTGCGCAAATTGGTGAAAGCAGAGCTGGTCAGTTCGCAAAAGCGCGGCAAAGAGGTGTTCTATCGCAGCTCGCCGACGGGGATGGCGCTGTGCGATCGTTATCGCGATATCCGTCGGGAATGTCTGCTGGATGGCGGTGAGAGCAACCCGATGCTGTTGGAAGGATTGTTTTCGGACAAACAGGGGCGAGATCTGCGGGTGGTGGCGCAGCGGTTGCGGGTTCTGTCCGGCCAATATGATCAGGCCAGTCGGTCCGCAGCCTCGCTGTAGAGCAAAAGCGCCCGCAACCTGGCGGTGACAGCGAGCGCAGAGATCATTGAGGCGGGTCTAGGACCATACCGAGGGAGCGGTGGTCCCGGACCCGCCTATGTTGGACAGATGCGGGTCACTGGTTTGATCCGTCATCCGTCCAATACGCCGCAACATAACGCCTCTCGCGGTCTGCTGCCGTGTTCGGAAGGCTGGCACGCAACTGCTGAACCTCTGATTTTTCGGCGGCATACCACAGGAAATGGTTGGGGTGCGCGGCGATCAGAGGCTCGGCCACGGACAGGAGGCTGGGCGCATCTGCGTCGCGGTTCAGCCAGCGGACCGACACGCCCGGAGGTGTGGTGATCGGATAGGCGCAGTTTGCGCCAGTGTCGGCAATAAACACTGCGTGGCCCGTGGTTTCATCTGGCAGCGCCTCCAGGATGCGGGCGGCGGCTGGAAATCCTGTTTCATCGGCAAACAGCAGGATCTGCGCGCTGTTCACCAGCCCACCACCGCCCGGCCCATTGATGGCCAGCGTTGCGCCGACGGTCGCCGTCCGGGCCCAGTCGGTGACGCGGCCGCCATCATGGAGAAAGACATCAAACGCCAGTTGGCGGGTCTCGTGGTTCACCCAGCGGGCCGTATAGACGGGCCGATGAAGCGCCTTGTCACCTTTGGGCCATTGTGCGGATCCGTTCGGCGCGAGGCTGGGCCATTCCACATCCACCAGATCCTTGGGGGGCAGCACCACCCGGAAATGGATCGCATCATCGCCGTAGCTGGACAGATCCGGCACCTCGATCACGACGCGCAGAAACGATGTCCCCACTGGGGTGATCGACAGGATTTTTGTGAACTGAAAGGCAGGGGGGAAAGGCCCTGTGTCCCCGGTTTCTCCGGTGTTGCTCCAGCGTAGATTGGCCGCCACCTCGGGTGCAAACGGCGTTAGGTGTTCGATCAACCCGTCTTTCAACATGAACAGCCAATCCGGCTTGGCGGCGCAAAGATGTATTTTCGGGCCATCGTCCTGGGGTTCGATGCGAAACAGCCCATATGGGGTTTCGACGACCACCCGGCTGTCTGTGTTTTCGCTCACGGGCAGTTCGTGTTCTTGCGCTTCGTGCAGCAGCAACTGGCGCATCGCGGAAAACTGCAGGCCGCGTGCGGTGGCTTCGGTGCTCAGCGGAAAGTCGGGATGGACGGTCATTTGTTCCTCTCCTCAGATGGGATCAGGTGGGGATCACGTGCGGGGTGCCGCTGACCGGATCAGCGATGATCGTACAGGACAGATCAAAAATCTCTGCCATCGTGGCTGTGGTGATCACCTCATCCGGCGTTCCCTCCACCAGAACACGACCGTCTTTGAGCGCGATGATGTGATGGGCGAAACGGGCGGCAAGATTGATGTCATGCAACACCATCGCCACGGTGCGCCCTGTGTCGGTGTTCAGTTGTTGCACCAGTTTCAGTAGCTCCATCTGGTGGGGCAGATCGAGAAAAGTGGTTGGTTCATCCAGCAGCAAAATCTCGGTGTCTTGGGCCAGAGTCATGGCAATCCAGGCCCGTTGGCGTTGACCACCTGACAGGGCATCAATCGGGCGATGCGCGTTGTGGGACATGCCGGTCATGGCCAGCGCCTCATCGATTTTGCTGGCATCATCATGGCCGTATTGGCGCAGCGCGCTCTGGTAGGGGGTGCGCCCGCGGCTGACCAGATCCCGCACGCTCAACCCCTCTGGCGCAGTTGGGTTTTGCGGCAGGATCGCCAGTTGGCGCGCAACCGCGCGGCTGTTTTGCCGCCGGATGGATGTGCCATCCAGTTTGATCTCGCCCGTATCTGTGGGTTGCAGCCGGGCGAGGCTGCGCAAGAGGGTGGATTTGCCACAGGCGTTGGGGCCGATGATCACGGTGATTTTCCCATCGGGAATATCAACGCTGAGATCGCGCAGAACCGGTGTGTTTTTGGCAAACGCGAGGGAAATGTCCTGGGCCTTCAGGCGGGCGGGATGATCCATCAGAGGGTTCCTTTGCGGGTTTGAACGAGCAGGAGCCACATCAGCACCGGGGCGCCGATCAGGGCTGTGAAGACCCCGGTCGGGAGATGCACAAGTGGAATGGCGCGGGCTGCAACATCGGCCAGCAGGGTGACCAGCGCGCCTGTCGCGGCGGCGGCGAGTATTGCAGGGCGGCCGCCCCCGATGATACGGCGGGCAATGGGCCCAGCGACGAAGGCAACAAACGGCAACGGGCCTGCCACCGCGACGCCAACGCCAACCAGCACAACGCCGGTAACGGTGATCGTGAGGCGCAGCGGCGACAGCGGCAAGCCGAGGCTGGTGACCGTGTCATCCGACAGGTTGAGCCGATTGAGCGCAAAGCTGAGCCAGAGCGTCACCGGCAACAAGGCGGCAAACACCCCCCAGACCACTGCGACATCTGTCCAATTGCGGGCGTTGAGCGTGCCAATCAGCCACCGGGCCATGTCTGCGGCTGTGAGCGCGTCGAGCGACGCCATGGCGAGATCGCTGGCTGCTGTCAGAAACAGGCTGACGCCAACGCCGATCAGGATCAACCGGTTGGGTTGCAGGCCTGCAGACCAGCTCAGCCCGATCACGAGGAGAGCGGCGATTGCACCGCCAAGCAGTGCGCCCAGCAGGATCGAACCCCCGGTCAGCACCAGCGCCATCACCGCTCCGAATGCAGCGCCGGAGGTGAAGCCGATCACATCCGGAGAGGCAAGCGGGTTGCGCAGCATCGTCTGGAACATCGCCCCCGAGAGACCGAAAGCAGCGCCCGCGCCAAGGGCGGTCAGGATCCGGGGCAAGCGGTGATCCAGCAGGATCACCTGGTCGGCGGTGTTGTTCGATTGGCCGAGCAGGGTGGCCCAGGCCTGCGCTGCGGGCAGCGGGTAGGATCCTGTCAGCGCGGCGCTTGCGGCGGCAATGAGCAGCGCGGCAAGCAGCACCGTCCCCAATATCGCTGCGCGATAGGACAGCACAAAGGACAGGCTGGCCAGCCGCAGGGTGACAAAACCGGAGGCGACAGTCATCAGCGTGCTCCTCTTTGAAGCGGTGTGGATCTGTTGAACAGGATCAGAGCGATCAGGGTTGGGCCGCCTATCATGGCCGCCAGCACTCCGGCCTGCATGTTGCTGCCCAGCAGGGGCAAACGGCCCAGCAGATCTGCGCTGATCATCAAAGCGGCACCGATGGTGGTGGAAAACAGCAGAACCCAGCGCATGTCCGGCCCGGATATCGCCCGCGCCAGATGCGGCACGATCAGCCCGACAAAGGCAATGGGCCCCGCCATGGCGACAGTGGCCGCACATAGGCAGAGGGTGGCCGGTATCGCCAGAATACGGATGAGCCCGACCCGAAGCCCCAGGCTGCGGGCGGTGTCTTCGCCCAGCAACAGCGCGTTGAGACCGGGTGCTGCGATCGCGGCCAGCAGGGCGCCAACTGCGAAGAACGGCAGCAGGGTCTGTACCGTGGCGACATCAATGCCGTTGAACCCGCCAAGCACCCAATATCGATAAACCTCCAGCGCCTGTTGGCTGATCATCAGCAAACCGCGGGTCAAGGCCATGAAGAGGGCGCTGGCCGCAGCCCCTGCCAGGATCAGCCGGACCGTTGTGCCTTTGGTCCCGCCGCCGAGTGTAAGAACCAGGCCTGCAGCACTGACTGCGCCAAGCATCGCGGCCCAGATGAACTGGGCGGGATCGGTGATGCCGAGGGCAAAGATACAGAGCACCACGCCAAGCGCGGCCCCGCCATTGAGCCCCAGCAAGCCCGGATCGGCGAGGGGATTGCGGGTCAACCCCTGGATCAACGCACCCGAGGCGCCAAGCGCGGCCCCAGCGATCAGAGCACCGATCAGACGTGGCAGACGGATTTCCAGCAGGGTGATGTGATCCGGATTGGTCGCATCATAGCTGCGCAGCGCGGCTATGATATCGGACCAGCCCATGGTGCGCAGGCCAAACCGCAGCGCCAGAAGCGACAGGCCCACGATGGCAAGGCCGCTCAGCAGCAGCCACAGCATGCGTCTGTCTGCGGGGATGACAGTGATATCGGGCGCGGTTTGCGACAGGCTCATGGCGTGGTCCCTTTTGCGCGGGTGACTGTGGACAGGTCGGGTGTGATGCCGATGTCAGCGGAGCTGGGCACGATGGTGGCGGGGTCGCCGTCTGCGGCCAGCTCCACGAGCGGGACAATATGATCCAGGGCAAAGGACAGGCTGAGCGGGCTGGAGTGGGACAGCGCCGCGGAAAGCAGAGGATTGATATAGACCTCTCGCCCTTCTTTATGGGCGCGCATGGTGGTGCGCAGCGGTTTGGCATGCAGGCTGTTGGCCGTGCCGCCACCATCGATCCACAGCAGGGCATCCACGTCTATGGGCGACAGGTCTTCGTCCGGGATCAGGATATAGAAATTATCCATGGTGCCGCGCGTGTTGATGGTGTCAGGGATCACAAACCCGAGGTTTTCGAGAAACCTGCCGCGTATGTCCCGAGCGGTGTAGGCGCCGGTTTGGCCTGCCCAGACGATGGCGGCGGATTGGCCGGCCCAGTCGGGGTGGTCGCGGCGCACGGCCGCAAACCGAGCGTCGAGATCGGCGATGATGCCTGCGGCTTTGGCAGATGTCCCGGTGGCCCGGCCAAGAGTGCGCAACATCTCCTGCCAGGGCATGCCGTAGTCACCGAAGCCGGGTTGCGGTGGCAGGGTCGGGGCGATCTGCGACAGGATCTGATATTCCCGCCGTGTGATGCCGGACCATTGCCCGACAATCAGATCCGGCTGCAGCGCGACAATCTGCTCAATGTCGATTTCACCGTGCATGACAATGGGTTCGGCCTCGCCAAGTGCCTCCTGGGCCCAGGGCCAGACACCAAAGGGTTGGCCCCCGTACCAATTGCGAAGCGCATAGGGGCGGATGCCGAGAGACAGCAGAAAATCATGGTCAATGAACCCTATACTGACGATACGCTGTGGTGGTGCCCCGATCCGGGTGGTGCCGTAGCGATGGGTGATCTCAACCGGGAAGGGCTCTGTTTGCGCGGACTGCTGCGTTGGATCCGCGGCCTGGGCGGGCCCGGTTGCGAAGCAGGCTGATGCAACGCAGGCCAGCGCGAGCAAGAGCAGATGGCGAAACATGCGGGTGTCCTCTTCAGGCGGTTGAACGGCGACCAGCGCCCCGGTTTGGACGCTGGTCTGGGTGCTTGTTTGAGTGTTTCTTTGTGATCGACAGGCCGAGTGTGATTGACTGGGCCTGTCGGTGGGACTGGACCAGGCTGCTTAGAACTGGCGGCTGAGGGTGAAGGACACGGTCCGACCGGCGCCAAAGGCGCAGCCCGCGCCCTGTGGTGCTAGGGCTGGCGAGGGCAGGGCGCTTACGCTGGCCGGGTTGCAATAGGTCACATAGCTTTCGTTGGTGAGATTGCTGGCGGCCAAGGTCGCGGTCCAATCGTTCTTGCTGTAGGTGACAGAGGCGTCAAACACGGTCACATCATCCAGTTCGAAGGCAGGGGTGTTCGCACTGTCCGAGAAACGCGCGCCCGTGTAGCGTGCACCGATGCCTGCGCGCAGACCAGGCACCTGAGCGACCTCATAGTTCAGCCACAGCGACGCTGCGTGTTCCGGGATCCGTGCCAGAGCGTTGCCCTGGTTGGCGCTGTCTTTGGTGATTTCACCGTCGATGTAGGTGTAGCCGGCCAGAACGGACAAGCCATTCTCGAAGTTGTAGTTCGCTTCCAGCTCGACCCCGCGAGAACGCACCTCGCCCACTTGTTCAAATGCGCCGGGGATGCCCGCAACGCTTTGCGCTGTGTTGGTTTTGCGGATGTCAAAGACCGCGATCGACAGCAGGGAGTTTGTGCCGAGAGGGCGGAACCGGGCGCCAAGCTCGAAGGATTGGCTTTCTTCGACGTCCAGGGGCTGGCCTGTGACGCTGAAACCGGATGGGGGCAGTGCAAAGGATTTGGCCACATTGCCGTAGACCGTGATCTCTTCGTTCAGGGCGTAGGACAGACCGAGATGTCCGCTGGTGAAGGACTGGTCATTGGTCTGACGGACGCCGTTCTGGCTGCCGTCGATATCCAGACGATCGTGGCGCAGACCTGCATCCACCACGAGGTTATCGCCCACATTCAGGTTCCCGATCACATAGAGACCGGTTTGTTTGATGTCCTGACTTTCGACGGTGACAGCTGGGGTCGTTGGCACGCCAGGCAGCAGTGTGATTTGGCCGGTTTGCAGGAAGAATGTGCCGCCATAGCCAAAGGCGTAGGTGTTGTCGTAATCGGCACTGTAGTGATCAATCCCCGCCATGACCGTACCGGTGACCGCGCCGAAATTGACATCAGTCGACAGCGCATTGTCGAAGCTGATCTGCTTGGTGCGTTGGTCGACATCGAAATCCACCAGCGTTGCGGTGTCGATGCCGTTGGGCACCGGGGGCAGCCCGGCCAAGACGGCGGAGGAGTAGAACGCTCCGGCATAAGCGGTCTGGTTCAGCCAGTCATTGTCCGCATAGCGCGCCCGCGACCGGAAGGTCAGCCCGTTGTCGAACGTGTGGTCGAATTCATACCCAACGTAGCTTTGGGTGGTTTGAATGGTGTTGCGGTTGGGGTTGTTGGTGTAGAAATCATTGCCATAGCTTAGCACCGGGTTGGGCAATTGTGTGCCGTATTGCGGTGCCAGGATATAGGTGTCGCCGACATCATCCTTTTGGTACTGGGCAAAGACGGTCAGATTGGTGCGGTCTGTCGGTGACCATGTCAGCGATGGCGCCAGGTAGATCCGGCTTTCGTCGACCTCATCAAAAATGGTGCCGGTTTCGCCGGTCAATCCGACGAAACGATAGGCCAGCGTGTCAGAGAAAACACCTTTGGTGTCGATGCCGACCTCTGCGCCGCCATGTTCGGTGACCCGCGTGGTCAGTTCTGTTCCGGTCTCGAAATCGGGCCGTTTGGTGATCGCGTTCACCAGTCCACCGGGCTGGTTGGCGCCATAGAGACTGCCGGTTGGGCCGCGCAGAACTTCGATACGTTCCAGACCAAAGGTTTCGGTGCGCCAGGCGCCCCAGCCAAACAGCCGCAGCGGCATGCCATCGCGGTAGATCCCGGCGTTTTGCGCGTCAAAGCCGCGGATGGCGTATTGATCATACCGGTTGTCGAGGCCGAAGGTCTGCACTGTCACCCCGGGCAGATAGGCGATGGCATCTTCCACCGAGCCTGCAGCCTGATCAGTGATTTGTCGTTCTGACACAACGCTGACGGAGCGGGGTGTGGTGGCCAGATCCCCTTCGAGGCCACGGGTCGCGGTGCTGGCCGCTTCGGCGGCATAGGTTTCGACGGATTTCAGCGCTGGGTCCGAGGTGTTCGAGATCACGATCTTGCGCAGGATCACCGGATTGTCGGCGGTTTGGGCCAGCGCGGCGGGCGCTGTGGTCGCAAGGATGATGGCCAGATAGCTGGGGCGAAGGTGTTTTTGTTTAATCGGCACGGTCTTGATCCCAAGGCGTCGGGTTGGACGCAACATCGTTCGATGCCGCAGCCTGGCGGGCCGCGCAAAAACGGGACCGCAGGAGTGCAGCAGCATGGCTTTTCAATGATTGGCTTGAGGGGGGCTGTCAGGTGGACAGCTGCTCTGGCGTTTGCGCAAATGGCGCTTAGCGTCGGCGTAAATTTGCCAAGTGTTTTTGTCAAGTTTATGCGTGAAAAAATGTGAGCAAATGCTCACTTTCGACCAAAACACACCAGAGACACCGTGCTGCGCAACGCGAGTATGCGGCTCAGTTGCGCAGATTTCGATCGGATCGGGATCAGGCGGCCGCCATGCTTGCGGGGTAATGACGCAGTTTCAGGCTGTAGGCCTGGCAGAGCTCGCCCGCGATTTCACACTTCGGACCGGCCGGGTGCATGTGGAAGCCAACCTTCAGGGTCAACAAGGCTGCCGTGACCGAGGTGAGGCAGAGAAAAGAGCGCACCTGCAAGGCGGTGGCCATGCTCGCCAGGTTTGACGCCAGCTCGCGGTAGACGGTCTTGCGCTCGTGGCTGAGCAATTCGTCCGAGATAAACACGCGGGTGATTTCCCAGACATCCGGATCGCGCGGAGCGGGGGTGTCCAGCAGGGTGTTTGGCAGGCCCGGCAGAAGGCCCAATTGGGCGTCGCGCAACATGTAGCTGGCATTGATGCTTTGGGCGGTGGTGGGGGTCAGGCGGAAGCCTGCCTTCACCGAAGTGTCATCATGGATCGCGCAATAGACGCTTTCAGGCGTGTCGTATTGATCGAATTCCATCCCCCGGGCGTGGGGCAGATCCCAATCGTTGCGTTCGTTGAAATGGCGATGGCGGGCGCGCAGCAAACGGGTAAACACGCCGCCGGTTTGCTCCAGGTTGTCGTAGGTAATGTGGGTCGACTGCATGGTGTTTCAGGAACCTTCAAATCAATTTCCAGTAGATTTGAACCCACCAAAATTGACTAAAATTGTCCTAAAATACGAAGAAAGAATGGCATAGTTAACAAGACGTTAACAAAGCGTCGCCTGCGCGATTTCTGTTTCTGAATTGGGCTGTGACTGGGGCGAAACTTGATCAAAACCTGGGCCGAGGTGTGTGGTCAAGCCATGGGTTTCGGTATCTTTTGGGCAGGCTGATGTAGTCGAAATTTGTGCGAAAACGATCTGCCTGGACCAGATGGGTGTGTCAGACCCATGCGCCTGTTTGAAATGGCCAGATGCCCGCCTCTGGAAAAATAAACCCGCCACAAAACGGGGCTGTGGCGGGTGCTATTGGCTGGGCGTCCGTGTCGTTTTGGGCGGAGGTACCTGGCTAAATCTGTGAGCAGCTGATCAGCTGAGGTGCGCGCGCAGGAACCAGGCGAATTTTTCGTGAGTTTGACCGCGTGCGATGCAGAGATCTTCGGTCAATGTGTCGCCATGTTCTGCGGCCAGTTCACCGGCGCCTGCCAGCGTCTCTGCCAGGGTTTCCTGTGCCTCTTTCATCAGGCGGATCATCTCTTCCGCGCTTGGCACGCTGTCGGCTTCGGCAATTTTGGAGCGCTTCAGCATACCGGCCAGGGTGCCTTCGGCGTGGGCGTTCAGGGCTTTGACCCGTTCAGCCAGATCATCCTGGGCAACAAAATGGTCTTCGTAGATTTTCTGGAACAGGTCATGCAGCGGGCCAAAGGCCATGCCGGTAACATTCCAGTGGAAATTCTGGGCCAGCATGGTGGTGACAGCGGTTTCGGCCACACACTGGTTCAGTGCGTCGGCAATTTTGGTGGTTGCGTCTGTCGATAATGCTTGGGCTGTCTGAGTCATCTGAGCCTCCTGAAATTGAATTTTGATCGCTGCGGTTGGTAGCGAACATAGTGCGGGTTTCAGGAGGTCTCAAGAGTTTTTAGAATAATTCTAATCTAGACAGAAATTGTCGACTACGTTGCGCAGCAGGAAAATCAGATTGCGATGGGCGTGTTTTGGCACCCGGGAATGCAGCAGAAACGTAACGCTCGGTGTGTGGTCGCGGCGCAGCCCATCGGCCAGGGCCATCAGCCAGCGCTCATCAAAGGATTGCTCGCGCTCACCATTGCGATACAGGATGGGCCGCCTGCCGAGGGCATGCACAAGGCCGCGCACCAGCACCTCTGCCGCGGCCTGAGCAGCCACGGTGCGATTGCCGGAAAGGGCAGCGCAGGCGCCGAACAGATCAACATACCCTTTGCAGCGCGCACCGCGCGCCACGGTGCGCAGGAAGTCCAGCAGCGGATCGGGCGTAATAGGATCAGCGACTGGCTGGCTGAGCGGTTTGTCCGAAATCAGGCGGGCAACGGCGGTCATCTTGGGGTGCGGTGCTTTCTGGTTGGGTGATGCGATTCGCGATGTAGGGGCCGGGATCATCTGTCGCTGATACCGAGTTTGTGGCCGTGCAGGGCAGGGGTCTAGGCGGCTTCCTCGCGGTTCAGGACTGCCAGAGAGACCTTCTTTTTCGCGCATTTCTTGCGGTACGCGATGTCCCAGTGGGTGTAGCGGCCCATAACGCTCTGCTGTGCGGCAACAAGATCGACATAGGCCTCGCGATGGGAATTCTTCTTCAATTTCTTGAAGATAGATTTCTGCTGCTTGGTCATCGAACACCCAATGCAATGGCCGTCTCGTTTGAATTTACAAACGCTGATACAGGGGCTGGGCACTTTGGGCATAAGGTCCTCGCTATCTGTGTGTTGTCGCATCTTCCGGCAGGTTGGTCTGGGGACCGTTGCCGTGGATGCGGGGCTGTCTGCATCTATTTCTGACTGAAAGTGTCGAATTTCAAGATCCAGCTAGCTGTTTCTTACTAATTCAGTCAAGTTAAAACGGCGTGTATCGCCATGTGACGTTGTCGCAGACCGCCCAACCCGGCGCGCCAATACAATAAGGCGCCGCAGGGATCTGCGACGCCTGTAGAGCCACAAACCTGGACAGGTCAGTCGGCTGCGATGGCCTGGATGGAGCTGAACCCTTCGAACTTGGGCGCGCCTTCGTGTAACTTCTGGGTTTTGCCCGCATTGGCGTGAGCTGCGCGGAACTGTTCGCTTTTGGTCCAGGCGCGAAAGTGGTCTTCGCTCTGCCACACCGTGTGGGAGGCATAGAGCACCTGGCCTGCGTCTTCTGGACCTTTCAGCATGTTGAAGGACACGAAGCCGTCCATTTCCTGCAGATGGCTGTCGCGGTTCAGCCACAGCTCTTCGAAGGCGGCGGCGTTTTCGGTGGTGACGGTGAAACGGTTCATCGCGAGATACATGGTGGTGTCCTTAGTCGCTGAGAAGGGCGGCACAGGGATCGCCCCGCTGTGCCGGTGGAACAAGTCGGATGTCATCAAAGGGCGTGCCCGTATCGTGTTCGACAAATCCGATGGCGTGGGTGCGCACCTCTGGGGCTGCACGTTTGATCGCTGCGGGGATGCCCCAATCCGTGCGGGCATGGCCGTTACCTGCAATCACAGCAACCGGCCCACCATGAGTGGAGAGCGCCGTCAGCGCGGCACGGGCAAAGACCGCATCGCGATAGCGCTGCACGTCAACCATACCGGCCATCAGATTGCGGGGCATTGCTTCGCAATGTGCGGCGAACTGCAGGTCTTCGCGCTCGGACTGTTGCGCTGCTGGCAGCGGCTCGGTGAGCCCATATTGCGCGGCGTCGGGTCCAAAGAGGCCGGCGGCCCCATCGGTATAAACGACGGCGATCTCCGATCTGGGGGCGGCGGCTCCGACGATCGTGGCGGATCCCAGCGCATCGAAGATCGGCGCATAAAGCGCGTAGTCCGGCCAGGCGCCTTCGGCCCATATCGCAGGGAGGTCGGCAGGGTTTGCATTCGCGGCGGCGGCTTGCTCGGCGGTGAGCATTTCAAAGACAACAGCCTTTGGGGCCAGTGCGCGCAGGGCGTTAGCTTGACCCTGGTGGGAGGCGGCATTGTCGTGGACCTCGCCGAGAATGACGATATCTGCGTCGGGTGCTGCCTGGGCTGAGGCGGCAGACAGCAGGCCGATCACTGCAACTGCAAAAAGCGGAAAGCGCATGTGGTGTGTCCTTTTGCCGGGTTAGGCCGAAGCGGCATGAGGGAGAATATAGGGCCGTTCATCGCCGGGTGGTGCGCAAACCCGCAGGGTGCAACCATAGGTCCGGGAGAGGATGTCGTCCTGCAACACCTCGGTTGGGGTTCCGACGGCGAGACATTTGCCCGCGGCCAAAATGGCAACCTTATCGGCAAACAATGCCGTGAGGTTCAAATCATGCATCACCGCGATCACCCCTCCGCCGCGCGCAGCAAAATCACGTGCGATGTCGATCACCTGAAGCTGATGCGCGATATCGAGGCTGGAGACGGGTTCGTCCAGCAGTAACCACCGGGGGGTTCCGGCCTGTACCGGGGCCCACACCTGGGCCAAGACCCGCGCAAGCATGACGCGTTGTGCCTCACCACCTGACAGATCCTGAAAATTGCGGTGTGCATAGTGGCTCAGCCCGACGCGGGCGAGCGCGTGCATCGGCACATCTGTTTGTGCCCCGGCGGTTCCGGCGTGCAGCCCGATCTGCACCACTTCGATCACGGTGAAGGGAAACGCCAGTTTGGAGGCCTGGGGCAAGACCGCGCGTTGCGCTGCGAGCTCCCAAGGTTTTTGACCTGCAACGCTGCGACCGTTCAGGGAGACCTCACCCTCATAGGGCAGGGTGGCGGTCATCGCTCCCAGCAAGGTGGATTTCCCGGATCCGTTCGGCCCGACAATGGCGGTCACCTCGCCTGCTTTGGCGTGGAGGCTGACGCCCGCGAGGGCCTGATGGTGGCCATAGCTGACGTGGATATTGCGTGCGTGAAAGCTCATAGTTCAACCAGGCCTCGACGTTTGAGCAGGATCCACAGGAACACGGGCGCGCCCAGCACCGCTGTGACGATGCCGATGGGCAATTCTGCGGGTGCAATGACCACGCGGGCGATGACATCAGCGAGGATCAGCAAAATCGCACCAACCAGTGCGGCATTGATCAACAGGGTTCTGTGATCGGGCCCTGTGGCCAGGCGCAACAAATGGGGCACAACGATGCCGATGAAACCAATCCCACCGGATACGGCAACGGCGGCGCCGGTGGCGCCCGCGACGGTCAGGATGGCAATGGACTTCAGCCGCTGTACATCGATGCCGATGTGTTCGGCGGTTGCTTCGCCCAGGGCCAGCCCATTGAGACCGCGGCCAAGATAACTGGCCACCGCGATGGAAAGGAAGATCATGGGTCCCGCGGCAACGATCTTGGCCCAGCTGGCCCCGGCAAGGGACCCAAGGCCCCAGAATGTCAGATCACGCAGCTGCCGGTCATCGGCGACGTAGACAAGGATGCCCGATATCGCGCCTGCCAATGCGCCAAGGGCGATGCCTGCCAGCAGCATGGTTGCAACCGAGGTCCGGCCATTGCGTGTCGACACCCGGTACAGCAACAGGGTGGAGCCCCACCCGGCCAGGAACGCCGCAACAGGAACCAGCTGATTGCCAGTAACCTCTTGGATCCACAGCGGCAGACAAGCGCCCAGAACGATGGCGACGATCGCGCCCAGACCCGCCCCGGCGCCAACGCCAACAATGCCCGGATCAGCAAGCGGGTTGCGAAACAATCCCTGCATTGCAGCGCCTGAGACCGCAAGGGCCGCACCAACCAGGCAGCCCATCACCAATCGCGGCAACCGGATGTCAAAGAACACCACCTGTTCTGCGGGGCTCAACACCTGGCCACTCGCAGCTTTGAACAAGATGGTGGTGAACTGCACGTCGGTTGCGCCGATTTGCAAGCTGAGCCCGGCACAGACCACGAGGGCGCAGATCAGAACCCAATGCAGGGACCTGACTTTGGCATATCGGGTCTTGGGCGGCAATCCTGTCTGACTTATGGCCACCACGGCTCAGCTTCCTTCGCCATAGAGCGCGGTGTTTAGCTGTACGATTGCCTCGGCGGTGCGCGGACCAAAGCCGAGCAGCAGCAAACCGTTCATGCGCACCACAGCCTCGGTTTCGGCCGCAGGGGTCAATTGCAATGCGGGCATGGCAAACAGGTCACTGTTGGTGCCACCGTGGTTGCCACCGCGGTCCATCATCAAGATGACATCGGGGGCCGCCGCGCCCACAGCCTCGTCAGAGATCTGTTTGTAGCCTTCAAAGCTGTCGATCACATTGATCCCGCCGGCCATTTGGATGATTGCATCTGCTGCCGTCCCCACACCGGAGGCGTTGATCTTCCCGCCTTGTGTGGAGAGGATAAACAGGACGCGTTTCTTGGTGTCTGGTGCCCGCGCGCTCTGTTGCTGTGCGGCTTCCATATCGGCGAGCACCTGCGTCGACAGCTCTCGCGCTTTGTCTGGCACGTCGAGTGCTGCGCCGATGATGGTGATTTTATCCGCAATACCCTGCGCAGTGTAGCTGTCTGGCACCTCCACAAACGGCAGGTTGGCCGCGCGGATGACATCAATCGCCTCGGGTGGGCCAGAGCCCTCTTCTGCCAGGATCAATTCGGGGCCAACAGACAGCACGCCTTCTGGGGACAGCGCCCGCATATAGCCAACATTTGGCAGATTGACGACCTCGGGCGGGTAGACCGATGTGGTGTCGCGCGCCTTTAGCCGGTGTTGTTGGTCCAGTGCCGCGACGATTTCGGTGACCGAGCCCCCGATTGACAACACATCTGCATGGGGTGCGGCCTGCGTGCTGGCGTTTTGGGTGCTGACGGCGGTGGCGAAAAAGGACCCCAGAAGCGCGGTCCAAATCGCTGCGAAGATCGCAAATCCATCCTTTTTGCCGCTCATGCCAGTTGCTCCTCTTTTAGGGTGGGCAGCTGCGCCACGATTTGGCCCCAGGCATCCCGGCTGTCGCGCCCTTCTTTGCCCAGGCCGAACATCTGAAAGATCAGCCCGCCGTCTGCGTCAAAGGCTTCGACCGATACGGCGGGGCCGCGTTGGGTGGGTTTTTCGACGGCCCAGATTTCTGCGATACGGTCCAAGCGGATGTGCAGGTTAAACCCGGGGTCCATGATGTTCTGCCAGGGCCCCATCGGTGTTAGTGTGTGGATGGGTCCGGTGTGAATTTGGATACAGCCGCGATTGCCGACAAAGAGCATGATTTCAATGCCCGCATCGCGCACCAGCTGCAGAACCTGAGAGGCCGCGTCCGGCGACAGAGGCCGGGCGAGCGCGTGACCCGCGATGCGGTATGCGCCAAGGCGGTTCATTTTCAATTTCGCACAGAGGCGCAGAAATTGGTGGGTGTCGGTCAATTTGCGCCACTCGCTGCGCAGGGTGTCGACCTTGTCCAACCGCGATTTTGCCGCCTCCGTTGGGACGCGGTCGGCGACATCTTGGGTGTCACCTTGATCTGCGAGAGCGAGTCTTTGCACCAGATCGGGCCAGACCTCATGGTGGGAGGTGTCACGCAGGTGAATTTTGTGGATCGCATCGCCCGCGGCGTCAAAGATCTGCAGCGACCGGCGTGGTCCGGTTTCACCTTCTGTTTCGACGGCAAAGGCATGAACCCAGTGTTTGGGAAAAATCCGCAAATCGATGTCTTCGGTCAGGGTCATCGCGGCATGTTCACCGCTGTGATAGTTGCCGTATTCGCCGATTTTTTCGTGGACACAGTCGCCGGTCCGCGTCAGGGCCATGACCTTCCCCAGTTGTTCAGCCGCCGGAATGATACGGTCGGGGTGCGCATCAATGCGAACTGCCCCATGCCCGCAGAGGGCTGCGACCAGTTGGGCTTCGCGCAGTCCAAGGGAATCAGCGGCATCGCGCGCGCGTTTCGTTGGGTTTTCGGTTAGGAAACGGCGTATGTCTTTGGCCGTTTTGGGGGAGCCATCAGTCATGAGATCCTCGCAGCTATGGACCGATCGGATGGCGTCACACTGCTGAGGTGCGTGGCTGTCGCAAATTACTTGACTGTTTTAGTATGGATAGAGTACCGCTGCAACCCGATTGGATCAGGTGACAGCTGGTCCGCTCAGCACCACTCATTCACACACGCCGCTAAGCCAGCCCTTGCAAGTTACGGCCCTGACCAATCACAAGGATGGCTAAATGCTTATGCCTCTGTTGCGCGGGACGACCGCGCTTGTATGTCTTTCTGTCGCGATGCCTGCTGTCGCCCAAGAGGAACCTGTTTTTCTAGGCAAAATTGTTCTGACGCCCGGCAAGCGGGATTTGACCTTCGGCACCGCGCTGCCGCGCACGGTGGTGGATGAAGAAGAGATCCAGGACCGTCAGGCCAGCACCGTGGCCCAGTTGATCGATTCGGTGCCGGGTGTGACGTTGGTCAATGGCACCACACCGCAAGGATCCGGGATCAACATCCGCGGTTTTGGCGCCAATACGACATTTGGCTCCGACCAGAAAATTGCTGTCCAGATTGACGGGGCCAGTGTTGGGTCCGAGGAGTTGTACCGCATCGGCACGCAGCTGTTCACCGATCCGCTGCTCTACCGCGAAGTCGAGGTGCTGCGCGGCACCATCGGCAGCTTTGCCTACGGCTCTGGTATTGTCGGCGGTGTCGTCAAACTGGAAACCAAAGACGCCTCGGATTTCACCGATGGGGTTCCGGGCTTTGGCGGGTCGCAGACCTTTGAGTTCAGCTCCAATGGCAATGGCTGGGTCACCTCCACCAATCTGGCGTGGATGCCGAATGAAAATGTCGAACTGCTGTTGAATTATTCCTTGCGTGATCAGGAAGATCTGGAAGCAGGCGATGGCAGTGTCATCGGCAACAGTGCATTCCGAACCCCGTCTTTCTTGTTGAAGGGGAAGTATTCCTTCGGCCAGGACAACGCGCATTCCTTGACACTTAGCCATTCGCAAACCGAAGCGGATGACAAAGATGTGCCCTATGATCAGTTTGTGACCGACGATGGTGTGTTCGGGAATGTGGACCGGCTGACAGATACATCGCAAACCGTTCTGGAATACCGGTTCAACCCAAATGATGATCGTTGGGATCTGCGGGCAAACCTGTCCTATGCCGATCAGAAGATTGAGTATGACTACGTGCCCGGCTCCTCGATCCTGGAAGGCACACCGTCGTTTCCGTTCCTGTCTAGCACCGTCAATGCTGACCAGCGGTATGAGACAACCAAGTTGACTGTGACCAACCGCTCGCTGTTCACCACGGGATCTGTCTCGCATGATCTGTTGGCTGGCTTTGAGCTGCAGCGTCGCGAGCGGGCTGACAACACAGCAGCCAGCGCACCCGGTGGCACCAACGACCGGTTTGCGTTGTTTGTGATCAACGAAATGTCGATTGGTGGGCTCTCTGTGACGCCGGCGCTGCGCTATGAAAGTTCCGAGATCGACAGCGCCCTGCCGCTGGCGGGAGTGCCGGATTCCTATGACAGTGACGCGCTGATGGGTGGTCTTGCCCTGCGGTACGAATTTGCCAATGGCTTCTCCGTCTTCGGCAGCGCCGCGTATACCGAAGGTCTGCCGATCATCGACGATCTTGGGACCAGTGCCACCGCGCAGCGCCGCATCAACCTGTCGGAAAAATCCCGCACCTTTGAAATTGGGGCGGAGTATACCGGCAATGACGTGTTCGTCGGCGGCGATAGCTTCACCGTGCGCGGCAACTACTACGACACCGAGCTGTATGACGTCACCAGCTATACGGTGCCTGGATCCAATGGTCTTGATCTGCGGGATGTGGACTCCAGCGGGTTTGAACTGGAAGGGTCCTATGGTGTTGCCAATGGTACCTATGTCGATTTTTCCGGTCAGATTGCTGATGGCACGGAAAACAATCCCGATGGCACATCGCGGGTGTGGCGCAACACAGCGGCGGATCGTCTGCAGGTCACCGTTGGGCGGAAATGGGATGACTGGCTGGACGTGAGCTGGGAGTTTGTCCATTCGTCCAACCGCCGTGACGCGCTGCGCAATGATCTGCCCAATGTGACCCTGCACAATTTGCGCGCCACCTGGCGTCCGGACCGGGGCTTGCTGGAAGGTACCGAATTGCGCGCCGGGATCGAGAATGTCCTGGATGAGGATTACGTCGGCCACCTGTCTTCCTCCAGCCGCAAAGCCCCGGGTCGGTCCTTCAAAGTGTCTTTGACGAAGACCTTCTGATCATCTGATCCCTCGCACAGCGGTGCTGAGGACAAGCGATAAGGATCACTGATAGAGACCGGGGCGCAAGCTCCGGTCTTTTGCGTCACGGTGGATCGGTATTTGGTGAAATTGCTGATCAGATCGCACAAAGCGCTTGTAAGTTCGGGTCATCCTGTGTCGTTTGGCAGCATGAAACTGAGCGGTCCCTTCCTATTTATCCTCGCAACACTGATGATCGATGCCATCGGTATCGGCATCGTGTTTCCCATCATGCCCGATCTCATGGATCGGGTTGGCGCTGGCAGCACTGCCGAAGGCGCGTTTTGGGGCGGCGTGATGATGTCGGCCTATGCGGCCACGATGTTCTTGTTCGGGCCGATCATTGGCAGCCTTTCGGATGCTTATGGGCGCAAGCCGGTGTTGCTTGTCGCGCTGGTGACGCTGACGCTGGACTACATCATCATGGCGTTGGCGCCGACCTATTGGCTGTTGCTGGTGGGGCGTATCATCGCCGGATTGGCGGGGGCGACCTATATCACGGCGACCGCCTACATCTCTGATATCGCGAAACCGGAAGAGCGTAGCGCAAGTTTTGGCATGATTGGCGCAGCCTTTGGAATTGGGTTTGTCCTTGGCCCGGCTCTTGGTGGGCTGGCCTCGGGCATTCATGTCACGGCGCCCTTTTGGATCGCGGCGGGTTTGTCGGCGCTCAATGTGCTGTTTGGGCTGTTTATCCTGCCGGAATCGCTCAAAAAGCAAAACCGCCGCCCGTTCGGTCGGCGTGATCTCAACCCCTTTGGCAGCATCGGGCGGGCCTTTCTGACCCCGGGGCTGGCGATCCCGTTGATCTGTATTTTTGTGTTTGAATTCGCCAATATGGTCTACCCGACGCTCTGGGCCTTCTGGGGGCGCGAGGTGTTTGCCTGGGATGGCTTTACCATCGGTTTGACGCTGTCAGGCTATGGCGTATTGATTGCCATCGTGCAGGCGGGCGTTCTGCCGCGCCTCACCAAAAGGTTGGGGGATTACCCGACACTGGTGCTGGCGGTGGCGGCTGCGGTGGTCGGCATGATCGGCTTTGGGTTTTCGACCGCTGTCTGGGCCGTCATCCTGTTTTTGCCCATTGCGGCCCTTTCGGATATGGCGCCGCCTTTGATGACTGCTTTTGCTGCCAACCGGGTGGGCGAGGACCAGCAGGGTCTGGTGCAAGGCGTCATTGCCTCCCTAACCTCGGTGGCGGCGGTTCTGGCGCCGCTCACCTTAACGGGATTGTTCGAGCATTACGTGAACGGCACTTCGATCTACTTCCCCGGCGCGCCATTTATCCTGTCGGCGCTGTTGATCGTGGCCATCGTTCCTCTGGTGCTGCGCATTCAACGTCAGTGATCGGCCAAGTGCCCCTTGCGAGGAGCGCTCGGCTATTTAGCGCGTCGTAGACGCGCGCAGCTGAGGTTGCAGAACGGCCGCAATTGCTGCGGCGATGAGATCGGAACCAAGTGCAGAAGGGTGCAGTCTGTCGGCGGCAAAGAGCGCGGTGTTCTGCGGTGAAAATGTTGCATCCAGATCAATCAGCGTTACCCCGGCATCTTGCGCAGCCATGCGCGCTAGGCGCTGTTCAAACTGTCGGTAGGGGCGCAGACAGCCGCTGTTGGCGAACCGCGGTGCCGTGTAATATTCGACCCAGATGACGCGGGCCCCTGTTTGGCGGAGCTTCCTAACCATGGTGGGAATGGCGCCATCGCTTGCATCACGCGTGATCAACTGATCCAGAGTGGCGTTACAGCTCTGGCAGCCACAATTGGCCCGCAGATCATTGGCACCACCGTTCAGGATCACCCATTCGGCCCGCAGCGGCTCGGCCTGACGGGTAATGTTCAAAGGGCCGCGGTTCAAAAGGCTGGGTCCATCGGTGATACGGGCAAACGACAGCGACACGTCCCCAACGGGCTGCTGCAGTCGCGCGCTCAGCCGGGCGGCGACAGATTGGTTCGCACCGCGGTTCCACGCCATCACGGAATCCCCGGCAACTATGATACGCGCATCATCCGGCACACCGCGTCCACAGGCGGTGAGCAGGCACAGAAGAATAATCATCAACCTCGTCATAGCCCCGAACCTATGTTGGATTGCGGCGGCGGCAAGCAGGTAGGCGATTTGGGATCGGTTAGGTGTCCGGGCTCACTTTGGCAGCGTCACGTTGGAAGGTTCACGTTCGCGGGCTCGGGGCCGTGAGCTCGGGGCTATGGGCTCGGGGCTGGGGCCGCTTAGGCTGGTTCCATCGGGGCGCCTTCCCAGTGTTCGCCCATGGCAACGATGCAAGATGTGCCGTTTGCGTAGTTCTGGACAATCATCCAATCACCGCTCCGGCGAGTGACCCAAACCTCCAGCATGGTTTCCGGATCGCGCAGGCCGATGCCCTGACGTTCTGCGCCCAAAACGTCCTGGAGCATATTGGTCATTCGCGCGCTGTCGTCGCAGCTGACGTCTGTCATTTTCGCATGGGCGACTGTTGGCAGGGCGACAGAGATCGCCAATACAAATAGGGAACTTGTACGCATGGCAGTATGCTAACAGGATCGGGCCGCGTTTTGTAACAAAATCATGACGCCCTGTGGATAAAACCCAGTTGAGCACATCCTACGCGGGTTGGTTGCGTGTGAGACGAGACCTTCGCCTGTCACAAATCTTTTGCTCAATTGCCAATAAACTGAATCAAAACTGCCACGCAGCTGTAGCGTAGCGCCAATATTACCGCCCCAAACATTGGGGGCGATATGCTGAAAATCGATGCGCTGACAAAGCGGTTTGGACAAAATACAGCTGTTGATGCAGCGCAGGTTTCTGTCGACCGACCAACGATGATAGGGATCATTGGACGCTCTGGTGCGGGGAAATCCACCCTGCTTAGAATGGTCAATCGTCTCAGCGATGCGAGCAGCGGAACGATCACCTTTGAGGGTGAAGAAATCACCGCTTTGCGTGGAGCGGCTAAGCGGGACTGGCAGTCGCGCTGTGCGATGATTTTTCAGCAGTTCAACCTGGTTCCGCGTATGGATGTGGTATCAAACGTGCTGCACGGCACTTTGAACAAGCGGTCCACATTTGCGACGATGTTCAATCTCTATCCGCAAGCTGATATCCATAAAGCGATTGAAATTCTGGACCGTCTGGGCATCGCAGAGCAAGCATCCAAGCGCGCCGAGGCATTGTCTGGAGGTCAACAACAGCGGGTCGCCATCGCGCGGGCGCTGATGCAAGATCCCAAGATCATTCTGGCTGACGAGCCGATCGCCTCGCTGGATCCCATGAATGCCCAAGTGGTGATGCAAAGCTTGCGCGATATCCACGAGCAAGATGGCCGCATGGTCATTGCCAATCTCCACACATTGGACACGGCCCGGCGTTATTGTGATCGCGTGATCGGCATGCGCGATGGTCGCATTGTCTTTGATGGCACGCCGGCACAGCTGACCTCTGGTGTTGCGCGCGACATCTATGGGGCAGGGGCGGATTTTTCCGAGGCCGCAACATCTACCGAAATCGAAACACTGGACAGGTCTGCACAGCAGAAAGCTTACGCCTGAGCCAGTCATCACCCGCGCCTTTCGCGGGCCACCTTCATCAAACCAAACTGGAGAGACTGATGAAAAAGACCCTCGTATCGGCGTTTGTCGCCACCACAGCACTCAGCGGCGCTGCGTTCGCTGAAAACATCACCGAATTCCGCATCGGCGTATTGGGCGGCGAAAACGCTCAGGATCGCATCAACAACTACCAGTGTCTGGTTGACTACACGACAGAAGCACTGGGCGTTGAGACAAAGGTTTTCGCCCCGGCTGACTACAATGGCGTGATCCAGGGTCTGCTGGGCGGCACCATTGACATGGCGTGGTTAGGTGCATCGTCTTATGCTGCGACCTACCTGCAGGATCCCGAAGCGGTTGAACCCGTTCTGGTCAAGGTGAACCTGGACGGTTCCATCGGCTATCATTCGATTGGTTTTGCGCGCAAAGACAGCGGTGTCACCTCGCTTGACGATATGGAAGGCAAGGTCTTTGGCTTTGGTGATCCGAACTCCACCTCCGGTTACCTGATCCCGTCCATCGAGATCCCACAGTACAAAGACGGGATCACAATGGAATCGGGTGAATACTTCGGTGAGGTCAAATTCACCGGCGGCCACGAGCAGACCATCGTTGCGGTGAGCAACGGTGACATTGACGGTGGTGTGACCTGGGCCGATGGTCAGGGCAACTGGGAAGATGGCTACAACTCCGGGGCTCTTCGCCGCGCCGTGGATGCGGGCCTTGTAGACATGAACGACCTGGTTCAGATCTGGAAATCGGATGTTATCCCAGAAGGCCCTGTTGTCCTGCGTTCCGCTCTGCCTCATGACGTCAAAGTTAAGATGACTGCTCTCATGGACACTCTCTATGAGAAAGATGCCGACTGTTCCTACGGCGTTTTTGCAGGCGACAACCTGGGTGCGGAACCTGTGACCCACGACACCTACATCTCGATCGTCGAAGCACGCAAAGCGAAAATTGGCGGGTAATCGCTGGGCGATCGTCCAGCTGGCTGCGCGGCTTTCATAGATATTCACGCAGCCACACCTGCAACATCCAGGGTGCCCCGATTGGGGCATCCTTTTCTGACAAGAGGGCAGCATGGCAGAAATATCCGCAAGCGGCGCGCCGCAAAGCGTGGCCGGCATCCAATCGAGCTATCTGGCGCAGGTTCAACGCCGCAGGTTTTATGGCGGGCTGACGCTGCTCATTTTCGTCATCCTGATGGTGTCGGGCTTCAACATCGCAGATGACCGCAACGCGGGCGGTTTCTGGGAGGGGTTGCACCAGATTGGCGACTACCCGGCCGATGTTCTGTCCGAAGCCTGGGAGAAACGCGCCGACCTGCCAGGTCTGATCGCCAAGTATGTCCCGGCTCTTGTTGAGACCATCAATATTGCCGCTGTCTCGACTTTGATTGGTGTTGCGGGTGGCATTTTCTTGTCCTTGCTGGGAACGCGCGGGTTGGCCAGATGGCCCCGTCTGATCCCGCTCTTTCGTCGGATCTCTGACATCATGCGCGCGGTGCCTGAAATCGTTATTGCGTTGGTGCTTATCTTTGTCCTTGGAGGTGGGCCAGTGCCCGCCATGATCGCCATTGCCATTCACACGGCCGGTGCCCTTGGCAAAATGTTCTCGGAGGTGGCCGAAAACGCTGATTTAAAACCGGTTGAGGGGCTTGCTTCAACCGGGGCGACCTGGTCACAGCGCATGCTGTTGGGCGTGTTGCCGCAGGTCGCTCCGAACTATATCAGCTATTCGCTGCTGCGGTTTGAGATCAATATCCGCGCATCAGCCATCCTGGGTTTTGTTGGCGCCGGTGGCATCGGATACGAGCTGCGCAACGCCATGGCCTGGGGGCCTGGCCGGTTCGATGAGGCCGCAGCGATCTTCATTCTGCTTTTCGGCACAATCGTCTTCTTTGATCAGGTTTCCAGCCGCTACCGCAACCGCCTTACAGAGGGGCAGGGCCAATGACTGCAATCGATCTGAACCTGACCAAACAGGACGCCGACAAACTGTTTCAGCGCAAGCGTCTGATCGGCTTTAGCATTCCGGCACTTATTTTCGCTTATCTCGTTTATATCTTTTTTGCATTCGATGTCCCTGGTCTTGCGGGGCGCGCCAATCTCGACAACGCAGTGACGCTGGCATCTGACAGCTGGTCGCACAAAGTTCACGTTACGCGTGACAACCGTTCGGGCGAGATCAGCTATGCCGTCGAGGGGGAGCGCAAAGGGCTCTACCCGGACGGCCAGCGCCCTGATTGGGTCAGTGGCGATAGTGTGGTCACCATCGATTTGGGCGGTGATCATATTGTCCGGTATCTGCCCGATAACCGGACAGAGGTTGAGGTGCCTGGTTTCCCATTGATCGAGGTTCAGGCGGTGGGGCGCACGCTGACAAGCAACTTGCCCGCAGATTTGCCTGATTGGATTTCCGCCTCCAACCGGCGGATCGCGATTACAACGCCAGAGGGTCGGGTCACCCTGACCGGTGCGCGCTCTGAGGTGTTCAACTATTTCCCTGGCTGGGAGCTGTTTTGGTTCACACTCGACAGCCCTTACCATGGGCAGAGCCTTGGCAAGATCTTGCTTGGCCCGCGTCTTGACCCGGATCGCAGCAATATTGGTGGTGCGGTATCCGACTGGTGGAACAACAAAATGTGGCGGCACAAGGATGTGGCCTGGGCCATCGGTGAAACCATTTTGATGGCGTTCCTTGGAACGATGGGCGCGGCGATCCTGGCGTTGCCACTGGCCTTTCTGGCGGCCAAACGCTTTTCGCCCGTGATGCTGGTGCGCGCGGGCACGCGGCGGATTTTTGACTTTGTGCGCGGGGTTGATGCGTTGATCTGGACGGTGGTTCTGGCACGTGCCTTTGGACCGGGGCCGCTGACCGGCGCATTGGCCATCCTGATCACTGATACGGGCACCTTTGGAAAGATCTTCTCCGAAGCGTTGGAAAACGTCGACCAGAAACAGATCGAAGGTGTGTCGTCCACGGGTGCCAAACCCCTGCAACGCTACCGTTTTGGTGTGATCCCACAGGTCGTGCCCGTTCTGTTGGCGCAGATCCTCTATTTCCTGGAATCCAACACGCGCTCGGCCACAATCATTGGTGCGATCACCGGGGGCGGTATCGGCCTGATGCTGACCCAGGCGATCCAGACCCAAAAGGACTGGGAGGAAGTCGCCTATTACATCAGCCTGATCGTCGTCATGGTGATGTTTATGGATTGGCTCTCGGGTTGGTTGCGGAGCAAATTGATAGGGCGCAAAGACTGATGCCACGGCTTAGCGCAACAGAGCCCTTCATTCACCCGGACTGCGACATCACGGACAGCACCTTTGGGGCATATGTCGAGATTGGCAAGGGCAGCCGGGTGAACAATTCTCGGTTTGGGGACTATTCCTATTGCGACCGTTATGCCGACATCGCGAATGCCCAGATCGGTAAGTTCGCCAATATCGCAGCGTTCTCCCGGATTGGTGCGACGGACCATCCACTGCACACCGCGTCTTGCCATCATTTTCTCTACAGATCGGATGACTACTGGGACGATGCGGAACGAGATGAAGCGTTTTTTGAGCACCGCCGCTCCCGGACGGCGCGCATTGGTCATGACACCTGGATTGGCGCGGGTGCGATGATCAAGCCAGAGGTCACCCTGGGGCACGGGGCGGTTGTTGCCGCGGGCGCAGTCGTGACAAAGGACGTTGATCCCTACACCATCGTGGCGGGTACACCGGCCAAACCCTTGCGCCAGCGCCAACCGGTCGAGATTGCAGAACGGCTGATCGCCTTGTCCTGGTGGGATTGGCCGCATGAGGCCCTTCATACCGCACTTCAGGATTTCAGGGCCCTCAATGCAGAGGCTTTTTTGGAAAAATATGAAGGCACTCGAAGTTCCGACGAGGCCACCACCGACGCTAAGGCCACGGGCGAGATTGCATGATGTTACAATGCGTCACGTGGCGAATGTTGCACTAGGTTTCCAGCGTTAGCGTAACGCGATCTCCAGCAAACCATGTGCGGCCGTATTCGATTGGCAGGCCCGTTTCATCGACATTCACGCTTGTGGACTTCAGCAACGGGTCACCCTCAGCCACATGCAGATGCAGGGCTTGCGTCGCAGAGGCGCGCACCGCCGTGAGCCGGGTCGACGCACGGGTGTAATCAGAAATCCCAACCGTTTTCAGAGCTTCGGTAATGCTCGTGTGCAAACGCAAAGCATCGTCAATTCCATGCAGGTGTTCTGCGGGAAATACGCTTTCGACAACGGCCACCGGCTGGCCATCCGCCAGGGACAGACCGTGATAGGCACAGACAGGCGCGCCTTGTGCAATCCGCAGGGCCTGCGCTTCGCCAGTTGTGGCAATGCGGCTGTCGATTTGCAGGACTTTCTTTGCTGGGCGGCGCCCGGCAGCGATTAGATTTTCATGGAATCGCACCCGTTTGCCAATGGCATAATCCGTTGGCGTTGCAGCGACAAACGCGCCAGATCCGCGGCGGGTTCGGATCAAGCCTTCTTCGACCAATGCCGCGATGCCGTGGCGCACCGTGTGCCGGTTAACCCCGAACCTTTCAGCCATTTCAGCCTCGGTCGGAAGCTTGTCGCCGGGGACATATCGACCATCCGCGAGGTCGTCCCGCAGCGCATTTGCGATGGCTTGCCAAATGGGGGTTTTGCCTAAGGTGTCACGCAAGTTTCACAAATCTCTTCTGTCGCTACAGGGGAATTCTGCTAAGATATGTATAGTTGTATAGTATATGGAAAAGTTGTCGGGATGAAAGACACTTTTGACGAAAAACACGAGCGGAAGGCCTGGATGAGCCTGTTGGCCAAGGCGCCTGAAGGTCGCATCTCCAGCCTGCTTGATGCTGCAATTGCAAGGCCGGATTTCACGTGGCTTCGGGCCCCTGAAATTGGCAGCACCATGGTTCGGGGTCGCGCGGGCGGTACTGGCACGCCCTTCAATATCGGCGAGATGACTGTGACGCGCTGTGCTCTGACACTCGCCAGTGGTGAAGTGGGGCACGCCTACATCCAGGGTCGCCGCAAGTCAGATGCCGAGGCCGCAGCTCTGGTCGATGCGCTTATGCAGAGCGACGCTGCGGATGCCATTTGGTCCGCTGTGCTTGAGCCGCTCCAGGCTGAACAGAGTGCTGTCAAACTGGCGCGCGCTGAAAAAGCGGCGGCGACAAAGGTTGAGTTTTTCACGATGGCCCGAGGAGAGGATTGATGCAGGCTCAGACGCTTTCAGGCGGGTTTGATAGGCCGCCCGTACAATCTGCCCACGCTTTTCGCGCGGTGATGGATGCGATGGCCCGTCCTGGTCGGATCAGCAGGATTTCTGGCGCCCAGCCACCTGCGCCGTTGTCGATTGCCGCGGGCAGTGTGTTGTTGACACTGTGTGATACCGACACCCCTGTCTACCTTGCTGGTGACACCGATACGGATGATGTTCGCGCCTGGCTGGCCTTTCACACTGGCGCGCCGCTGACGGGCCCGTCCCATGCCACCTTTGCGGTTGGTGGTTGGTCGTCGCTGATGCCGCTTTCGGCTTATGCAATCGGAACGTCGGAATATCCGGATCGGTCGGCAACCTTGTTGGTTGAATGCACCGAGCTGAGTGCATCAGGCGCGCGTTTGACCGGTCCTGGCATTCAGTCTGAAGCCGCTTTGTCCTTGCCGGATGTGCAGTCTTTTCAGGACAACAGCGCTCTCTTTCCGCTCGGGCTGGATTTCATTTTCACCTGCGGTGGCCACCTGGCCGCTTTGCCGCGCAGCACAAAGGTGTCCTGATGTATGTGGCTGTGAAAGGGGGCGAGCGCGCCATTGAAAGCGCTCATGCCTGGTTGGCTGAAGAGCGCAGGGGTGATCCAAGCGTTGCCGAGCTGTCCATTTTCCAAATCCGCGAACAGCTGAAGCTGGCGGTGGATCGCGTAATGACCGAAGGGTCGCTTTATGATCCTGATCTGGCGGCGTTGGCGATCAAGCAATCGCGTGGAGATCTGATTGAAGCCATCTTTCTGATCCGCGCGTATCGCACCACGTTGCCGCGATTTGGTGCCTCGAAGCCTGTGGATACCGGTGCCATGGCGTGCGACCGGCGCATCTCGGCCACGTTTAAGGATCTCCCTGGTGGGCAAGTGCTGGGGCCAACCTTTGACTACACGCATCGTTTGCTTGATTTCAAACTGGCTGCGGATGGAGATGTGCCCGAGGCACCCAGCCGCGCGGCCAGTCCTGGCGAGGTGCCCCATGTTACGGAATTTCTGAACCAGGAGGGCCTGATCGAAGAGGCCCCGCATGAGGACACAATGCCTCCCGATCTGACGCGCGAGCCTCTGGAAATGCCAGCTGACCGCGCGCTCCGTCTGCAGGCGTTGGCCCGTGCGGACGAGGGATTTACGCTTGGTTTGGCCTATTCGACACAGCGCGGCTATGGCCGCAACCACGCCTTTGTCGGTGAGCTGCGCATTGGCGCTGTTACGGTTGAGATGGACATACCCGAAGTGGGTTTCGCCGTTGAGATTGGTGAAATCACCCTGACAGAGTGTGAGACGGTGAACCAGTTCACAGGCTCCAAGACAGAGCCGCCGCAGTTCACCCGCGGTTACGGGCTGGTCTTTGGCCAGTCTGAGCGCAAATCGATCTCCATGGCGCTGGTGGACCGCGCCTTGCGTTGGGAAGAACTGGGTGAGGACAATGTGGGTGCTCCGGCACAGGATGCCGAGTTTGTGCTTTATCACGCTGACAATATCCAGGCGACGGGCTTCCTCGAGCATATCAAGCTGCCCCATTACGTCGACTTCCAGTCCGAACTTGAACTGGTGCGAAAGCTACGACGCGAAGCGGGCGCCGATCGCGTTCAGGAGGCTGCAGAATGAAACACGTCGTATTCGATATCGGTGCCGTGCTGGTGGACTGGCAGCCTGAACTTGCCTGGGCGGATGAACTTGGGTTGGATGGGGCGCGCGATTTCATTGATCGCATCGGCTTTGATAAGATCAATCTTGCCTGCGACGCCGGGGCTAGTTTTGCCCAAGCAAGCGAAGAGATCGCAAATCCCGAAGATGCTGCGCGGTTCGCACACTATGTCAGTCGCTATCACCTAACGGTGCCGCGAAAAATTGCGGGCACCTGGGAGTGTCTTTACGCGCTGAAAGCACGCGGCATCACGCTGCATGCGATCACCAACTGGTCTGCCGAAACTTGGCCAATCGGCCTGAACGTCCACCCCGAATTGGGCCAGGTTTTCGACACCACAATCGTGTCTGGGCAAGTCGGTATGATCAAACCCGGCGTGGCAATCTTCGAACTTCTTTGTGATCGCGCTGGTGTCGCTGCAGAGAACTGCATCTTCATCGACGATGGGCTGCACAATTGTCTCGGCGCGAAAGCGGCTGGAATGCACATAATCCACTTCACAGATCCTGACGCGCTCAGAGCTTCACTAGAAGCAAAGGGGGTTTTATGACCGACCAAGCTTATAACTTCGCGTATCTCGACGAACAAACGAAGCGCATGATCCGCCGAGCGATCCTTAAGGGGTTGGCGATACCGGGCTATCAGGTGCCCTTTGCCAGCCGCGAGATGCCTATGCCTTATGGCTGGGGCACAGGTGGGGTTCAGGTTTCTGCCGCGGTGCTAACACCCGAAGATACCTTCAAGGTGATTGATCAGGGCGCGGATGACACAACAAACGCGGTTTCGATCCGCTCGTTTTTTGAACGTACCGCCGGGGTGCGCACCACGACTGCGACCTGTGAAGCGAGTGTCATCCAAACCCGCCACCGCATTCCCGAAGAACCGCTGACGGAGAATCAAATCCTTGTCTATCAGGTGCCGATTCCCGAACCGCTGCGCTTTTTGGAACCTCGCGAGAGTGAGACCCGAAAGATGCACAGCCTTGAGGAATACGGGCTTATGCATGTCAAACTCTACGAGGATATCGCGCGGCATGGTCATATTGCGACCTCTTATGCCTATCCGGTGAAAGTGGAGGGTCGCTACGTTATGGATCCCTCCCCAATCCCCAAATTCGACAATCCAAAATTGGGTGATATGCACGCGGTCCAACTGTTTGGGGCAGGGCGGGAGCAACGGATTTATGCCCTGCCGCCATATACCCAGGTTGTCAGCCTCGATTTTGAAGATCACCCGTTTGAGGCCAGCAAAGCCGATCACTCATGCGGCTTGTGTGGTGCAACGGACAGTTATCTCGACGAGGTGATCACTGACGATCAAGGCGGACGAATGTTTGTCTGTTCCGACACAGACTATTGTGAGGGCCGTCGCGCCGCAGGGTTTGTTGGGGACATGTCGGCTGACAACCCGGCTGCGGCAATGATGGCAGCGCAGCCTACACTGGAGATCCAAACATGAGCACAGATCTCAGGCCGCTGTTGTCGGTCAAAGACATTTCAAAACGCTATGGCTCTCATATCGGCTGTGCTGGCGTATCCTTTGACCTCTATCCCGGCGAAGTCATGGGCATTGTTGGGGAATCTGGTTCAGGCAAGTCCACGCTGCTCAATTGCTTGGTTGGCCATCTCACTCCGGATACTGGCGAGGTGGTGTTTGACACCCGCGTAGATGGGCCCAAAGACACCACGACCATGTCAGAGTCCGAGAGACGGATGCTCGGGCGCACGGATTGGGCTTTTGTTCACCAACATGCCCGCGACGGTCTGCGTATGGGCGTGTCAGCCGGTGGCAATGTCGGCGAGCGCCTGATGGCTGTTGGCGAACGGCACTATGGCGATATTCGCGATAAGGCCACAGATTGGCTGGAACGGGTCGAGATTGATGCCGCCCGCGTCGATGACCGCCCGACCACTTTTTCCGGCGGAATGCAGCAACGCCTGCAAATCGCCCGCAATCTGGTGACCGGGCCGCGCCTTGTTTTCATGGATGAGCCGACAGGCGGGTTGGACGTATCGGTGCAGGCGCGTCTGCTTGACCTGCTGCGCGGGTTGGTGCGCGACATGGGGCTGTCCGCGATCATCGTTACCCACGACCTCGCTGTTGTGCGCCTGCTCGCCGACCGTTTGATGGTCATGAAATCGGGTAGAGTGGTTGAGGCGGGTCTGACCGATCAGGTGCTTGACGATCCGCAGCATGCCTATTCCCAGCTTCTTGTCTCTTCGGTTTTGCAGGTATGAACGATGATTGAGCTAAAAGACGTCTCGAAAACCTTCACGCTGCACAATCAGGGCAGCGCGGTCATTGAAGTGATCAACGATGTGTCCTTTCATGTGGCACCCGGCGAATGCGTGGCGCTGACCGGGGCCTCTGGCGCAGGAAAATCCACGCTGATGCGCATGATCTACGGCAATTACCTGACACAATCGGGATCGATCCGCATCGGGGATGTGGACATCGTGAAAGCCGAGCCTCGAACAGTGATTGCCATGCGCCGCGAGGTATTGGGCTATGTCAGTCAGTTCCTCCGCGTGGTGCCGCGCGTGCCGACGCTGGATGTTGTCGCAGACCCGTTACGGGCTCTGGGCGTATCTGCCGAGGAGGCGCGTGCAAGAGCGCAAGAACTGCTGACACGACTCAATATCCCTGAACGACTTTGGACACTGTCGCCCACGACGTTTTCTGGGGGTGAGCAGCAGCGGGTCAACATTGCGCGCGGCTTCGTCCATGCCTACCCGGCAATGCTGCTGGATGAACCCACGGCGAGCTTGGATGCAACGAACCGTGAAGTGGTATTGTCCCTGATAGAAGAGGCCAAAGCGGGGGGTGCCGCGATCATTGGTATTTTCCACGACGAGGCAGCGCGGGAGCGTGTCTGTGACCGCGAAATTGATGTCAGCGTCTTTACGCCTGGGCTGTCCTCATGCAGCGGATCCATCGGATATCAAAAGGAAACTGCGGCATGACCAGCGGTCGCCTCATCGCAGTGGTTGGTCCATCTGGTGTGGGAAAGGACAGTGTGATGCAAGGCGTGGCCGCGGCCGTGCCGGGATTGCATCTTGTCCGGCGAGTTATCACGCGCGCTCCGGATCTGGGCGGTGAGGACTATGATGCGGTATCGGAAACGCAGTTCGAACAGCTGGCAGACGACGGTGCGTTTGCAGTTCATTGGGGCGCGCATGGGCTGCACTATGGGATCCCGAGGTCGGTGAAATACCAACTGAACAAAGGTACGGATTGTTTGGCCAACTTCTCGCGTAAGGCACTTCAGGCTGGCGCGGATGAGTTTTCGAGTTTCGTCGTATTGAACATCACCGCCACGCCCGAGACCTTGGCTGCCCGATTATCCGCGCGCGGCCGCGAGACCGAGGCCGATATTGCCAGACGCTTGGCCGAGGCGCAAAAGCCACTACCCGATGGCCTGAACGTCATTACGTTGTCCAACGATGGCGCGCTTTGCCAGACAATAGCGCGCGCTGCGCAACTGCTTCAGCCTGTAGGCGTGTAGCGATGGATCAGTTCAAACCATCCGTTCCGTCGTTCGCCGCAAAGCGCGATCTGATCGAACATCAATGGTGTGGGGAAGCCTGGCAGATGAAGCTGGATCCTATCCGCAAGACGTGCGGCGGCTTGCTCCAAAGCCTGAGGCATCTGTCCTGGGCCCGGTCTAATTCGCGGTTTCAGAGTGGCATGAACTCCGTATTTGCGCGGTTTCATTGTGATGTCACGCAAACCGGGCAAGTCGAACAGGGGCACTTCATGGCCCGCTATACCCTTCTAGCCCAGTCACTTTGCGCCGAAGTCGGCCAGGGGGCCTTCCGGCGGAACATCGTAAATTGCAAAACGAGCGTATGATATGAACTCCTCCTTTCCCGCATCGTCTTTGACAAACGCCTTTGACGCTTCGATGTCAGGCGACCTTTGCCTCGCCAACGCCCAGCTTGTTTTTCCAGACCGCACAGCACTTGGCGCGGTCACAATCGAAGCAGGAGTCATTTCCGAGATCACCGAAGGCGACGCTGTGCCAACAGGTGCTCTGGATTGCGGTGGCGACTTGGTTCTGCCGGGTCTTGTCGAATTGCATACCGACAATGTTGAGCGTCATATTGAGCCGCGCCCAGAAGTCGACTGGCCGCATTTGCCGGCGCTCTTGGCCCATGACGCAGAATTGGCCTCAACTGGTATCACGACTGTGTTTGACGCCATGCGTGTGGGTTCTATCCATTCGGGCAAGGGACGTTACATCGATTATGCCCGCAAACTGGCGGATGAATTACTTTCCGCGCGAGCAAACGGCATGTTTAAGATCAGCCATTTCCTTCACCTACGGGCCGAGATCTGTTCGGAAACCTTGCTCGAAGAATTGGCGGCCTTTGGTCCAGAGGATCACGTGGGTATCGTCAGCTTGATGGATCACACGCCTGGTCAGCGGCAATTCCGCGATCTGGCGGCGCTCAAGACCTATGTTGCAAAGAAGCGGGGCATGAGCGATGCAGATTTTGCCGACCATGTGCAAAATCTCTTGGGCCTTCAAAAACGTTTTGGTGCCAAGCATGAAGCGGGCGCTGTGACCGAAGCCGCCCGTCTGGGCGCTGTTTTGGCCAGCCATGACGACACCACCGCGGAGCATGTTGCGACATCAGCCGCCAATGGTGTTGGTTTCGCGGAATTCCCAACAACGGTTGAAGCAGCCGAAGCCTGCCGCAACCTTGGCATCGCGGTCATGATGGGCGCGCCCAACCTCATCCGGGGTGGGTCACACTCGGGCAATGTCGCGGCTGAAGATTTGGCGACACGGGACCTTTTGGACATTATCTCGTCGGATTATGTGCCATCAGCTCTGTTGCTGTCTGCCTTTCATTTGGCGCGTGTTTGGGGAGATCTTCCGCGTGCTATCGCAACGGTCACCCGCAACCCTGCAGAGGCAGCGCGGCTTTACGACCGCGGCGTGCTGGACCCAGGAATGCGTGGCGACGTCCTGCGTGTGCACCAAGCTGGAACGACCCCATTGTTGCGCGGGGTTTGGAGCCAGGGTCAAAAGATCGGTTAAAGCTCTTGTGAGCGAGACCTGTTTCGGCTGTGCGGAACAGCCTCGTGACGGCACACTGCATGCCTCTAGGTGCTTGGTGATAGGTGGCATTCTTGCCGAGGTTCTTATGAAAACCGGCAGGAACCTGGATAGCCCATTTTGGAAATTGGGATCAGCGGTTTTCTGTTTCTTTGGCGTACAATCGATGCAAATGGGCAAATGGTAGAGCTCCGGCTGACGTTGCGACGGGATGTCAACGCAGCCAAAGCCTTTCGAAATAATGCGATCGAGCGGGTAATCGTTCGCGCCGTCCTTTCGCGATCTGCACGGACTAAGCGCTGGGTTGTCGCCTGCGGAGCGAATTGATGCCTTGCGCTCTGCAAACGGAGTAGCGAATGGCCCTCAGCGACGGGTATTTTCGGTGCTGGCCTGCGCTGTGTTTGATGGAGGCGTTGGCGCCATCTGGCGCAGTTTCATGCCCGATCTATGTTGGTCAGCATAGTCTAAAGGATCATTTGGTCTTTACATCTGGTCTATATGGTCTAACGTCAGATGCAGGAGTGAGACGATGCAGATCACCGCGAAAACTCGTGAACCCGTAGAAATCAACGCCGTTGCGCTGAAAGCTTATGCCCGTACGGCGTCCGCATGGCGCCTGACGTTGAAAGAGGCCGCGGCTTTGGCTGACATGTCCGAAAGCACATGGAAGCGCGCCAAAAAGCCCGGGTTTACTGGAGAGTTGACGAAGGATCAGCTTCTGCGGCTGTCGGCGATTATCGGTATCTACAAGTCACTGGAACTCTATTTCTCGGAACCGCTTGCCAGGAGTTGGATGACCCGGCCAAACGCAGGCCCTCTTTTTGGTGGTGCGCGACCTGTTGAAACCGCGATAGAGGGCGGGCTGCCGCATATTCTGAACATCAGAACCTATCTGGATGCGCTGCGGGGCGGGGCATGAAGCAGACGGAGATTTCGGACCGTGGTCTGATCCGGCTTCTTCCAGCAACCTATCACAAGGCGCCTGCGCTGCGGGGGTTGGTTGATTCTGATGAGGAAGCAGACATTCTGGCGGAGATCGAAGGCCTGACAAGCGCGCGCCTGGTTGCTGAGAGCGGCAAGAGCCCGCATCTTGATCCAAGAGAGCTTGCCTGGCACCGCCGCAAGGCAGACCTGCGCGTTTATGGGAACACGCATGTGAATGCAGCGTTTACCTACACCAGGGCAAGGGGGAACCGATTTAACGGAGAAGACCGCGGCGCCTGGTATTGTACGTGGGATGTCATGGTGTCCGTTGCGGAGGTTGCGTTCCATCGTACCCGCGAGCTTGGGTATGTCGGCGATTTCAACGACGTGGCACGTTACGTCGAATTGCACGCCGATTTTATCGGTATTTTTGATGACCTAACAGATGAGCCCGGCCATACTGCGCTCCACGCTGATCCCAAGGTCGGCTATCCGGCGGGTCAACACCTTGCAGATGATTTGCGGCGCACGGGATCTCGCGGTTTGATTTACCCGTCGGTGCGCGCACCGACGGGCAATTGCCTGGTGTGCTTTGATCCGCAGGCGATCCAGAACGTCCGCCCAGGCGCTTCTTGGGATCTGACCTGGGACGGTGCGCCCGACTATTCGATTCTGCCGGTTGTCTGATCAGCGGGCTTCACGCCCAACGCGCCCTGGGTGGTGGAGGGCTGCCAGAGTGAATTCCGCTCTGGAGCCTGGGAAATGCTTGAGAGTGGAAACCGCATGCGTAAGGCGTTTTATGGCGGTTGAGGTAGGATCGGAGAAACAGTTTCGGCTGATGCTTTGCCCTGAATCATCTGGCGCCGGACGTTGTCTTTTTTCAATAGATTGGTCGTGAAGTGCGGTCAGGATATGCCCAGTGACGGCCAACCATAGCACGATCCAGATGGTCCCATGCCCGGTGTGGAACAGCATGGCCATGGCCAAATAGGAACGCGCTATCATGGGCAACTGGTGGGTGTCAAAAAAACTTACGAGTTCTCCTGTGGCCTGTGACTTCAGGACGCTGCTAAGAGGTTGCGCGATCCAGCGCGCCTGAAATCGCAGGCACGCCGCGGGTGGGTGTGGTGCTGACTAGTGTCAAAGTGATCGGCAGGATTTCGACCGATCCCAGCTCGGCAAACTGATCTGCCTGTACGACGAGCGCGGGTTGAGGCTTGCCGTGGTCACCCTGAAGGGCACCCGTCACCAGATCGCCGCGCTTCGCCGGCAATCATCCAAATCAGCCTGTGCGGCGTACATGAAGTATGACAGGTCAGTGTCCTGTTGATCTTCCTTGGCTACAAGAGCGGCTTGTCGACGGCACGCGGCTGCGAAATTGGGACGACGTTTGTCAGGCACCCAGATTTGCACGGGACGTAGGCCAGCGGCGCATAGGGCATCCCGTCGCTTTTGGACACGCTAGGAAACTGGTGTAGGCATTGCATTCTCCGTGGCGGCTACACGTAACATGCCCTATGGCTGACAACGGGTTTCCAGACAGTAGAAATAGCCCATAATTTCTTAGCTTGTCGCAGTTTTGTTTAGATCGAGCGTCCCATATGAGATCGACGGGCCATCGAAAAAAATATAAGAACTGCTGATCAATCAAATGGCGATTGAAAAACTTAAAAATCAATCATGGCGTTCAGTGTGGGTTACTTGGGGATACCACATTAGGAAAATCATATGGAGTTGTTCAAAGAATCCAGATCGCTTAAGTGAATATAGAGCTGATGAAGACATTCAGGCGTCAACTGAAGATTTTGGTTGGTCTGAATATTTTTCCATTATTTATCAATTTCTTAAATTCCATTCTGAGTGACATAGCGATGTATAAGAAGCTGAGTCAGTCTTGAGACGATATGGCGAATTATAGCTCTCCCTATCGAATGGTATTTTGATGACCAAAAGACAGGCTATTTCCGCAATGGCTGATCTGGATAGGAATTGGTGCAGTCACTTTCATGGAGAAAAAAATGGCGAAAATCGATATCGCGTTCCCAACAGTTGTGAAAACAGGCACAACTGGTGACGATCAATTCACCCTTCAAGCAACTCTATTCTGACAGCGTCACTCAGTCAGACAGCGGCGGTCAAGGCGGTGCGACGGTCCGTTTTCTGGACGGCAAAGGCGGCACAGACACCATTAAGCTCAACAGCAATGCGCTGCATGATTTTGTGAGCGATGATGCCCAGACCATTTCATATGACGAGCAAACTGGCGAATGGACCATCACCAGTCTCGATACTGGTGGCTCCAGTCAAACCGTTGAGCTGCGCAATGGGTTTCGCTCGGTGTCATTCTCTGATGAGGCAACACTGACGGCTGGGATTTCGTCAAAGGGCGTGGTCAGTCCGGGTGTCGGACGTACGGCTCTGGCTGATGCTGGCGCGGATACTGGCTTTTATCACGTTGATGTTGCGGCGACAGATTACAATTGG
>NZ_JAJDWC010000128.1 GCF_022825805.1 Phaeobacter sp. | reverse complement strand
GCGGCTTCAACCATCTCTATGGCGGCAGCGGCGACGACACGCTTGAGGGCGGGCTGCAGGACGATCACCTCTATGGCGGCGAGGACAACGACCTGCTCATCGGCGGCGATGGCATGGATCGTTTCGAATTCGCGCTGGATTCGGACGGCTTCAATTTCATACCTTTTGGGTCGGATACCGTTTCCGATTTTTCAGGAGGAGATCAACTGGTCATAAACGGTTGGGGGCTGGGCGAGTTGAGTGCAAGCTATAGCCAAATTGGGAATGACACATTGATCACTGTTGAGGCCGGAACCTCCCATGAAAGTTCTATCTTGCTTCAGGACTATCAAATTGACCCGAATGATTGGAGCCTTTCGGGAGAGACGCTTACTCTAATCGGGGTTTGATTTCTTCTCTATTGAAGTGCGCGCCCAAACTGTCGCTATGCTGCGTTAGCAGCGTAGCGGCAGGTCGTGTAATTCTGCTCGTCCGGGACACGACGGTGCGCCGTGACGATCTATGTGGGAAGGTCAAGACGACAGTATGGTCTGAGAAACCAAGAGGCTGTCGGCACACCGCCGTACCAGAGGAGTTTTCCACCAGTTATCGCGCCTGACTGAGCCCTGAAGATGGCCGCAACAGACCAATCTCCAAGGATGTCGCACGGTTTCTTACAACGTGGATATCCGAACAAAAGGGCGGATGTTGAGCGGGCGTTTAGGGTCGTTTCAGAAGACTGATGGGCGCGGTCTATGTTGACGGGGGACGAGCAGCGGCCACTTGTCTGGCAACCCTGTCAAAGCCGGATCTGACGCGCCAATTGCCATGACATATCAAAGGTGCAACCGGCTTAGCTCCTGACGTTGCTTAACTCCGCCAGAAGCAAGAACAGTCATAGGTACCACATCCGTTACGCAAAACGCAGACGATGCATCAGGCGCACAAGCAGATGTCTTGAAAAAAGATGGCGCACCTGAGAGGATTCGAACCTCTGGCCTCTGCCTTCGGAGGGCAGCGCTCTATCCAGCTGAGCTACAGGTGCGTCTGGTAGGCGTATACCTGCGGTCGGTTGGCTCCGCAATGGCAAAATGGGAAAAATCTGTTGTCGGGTAAAACGCTTGCGCCTCTGCGCCAGCAGCTTTTCGTAGCGGCATAGGCCCATTTTCAGAGCGACGCGGGGCAATAAGGCCTCACGAATTCAAACCG
This sequence comes from Phaeobacter sp., assembly GCF_022825805.1. Classification (GTDB taxonomy): domain Bacteria; phylum Pseudomonadota; class Alphaproteobacteria; order Rhodobacterales; family Rhodobacteraceae; genus Phaeobacter. The sequence continues at coordinate 2,754 of NZ_JAJDWC010000128.1, read as the reverse complement.
GGCAACTGCAAACGCGGCAAATAAAAACCCGCGTCGGAAACGCGGGTTTGACATGTTTTTTTGTGCGCTGCGCCTAGCCGCGCCAACTGCGGACAACGCCGCAATCCATATGAACAAAATTGGAGCGGGCGTATTTGCCAACACCACCGGCGCGACAGGCCATCGCAGCCTTGGCCATCTGCGACACGGAACGGGACGACAGGCGCAGATCGGCAGCCTGGCCGCGCATGTGCAGCGAATTCTTGGCAACGCCGCGGGACCGGCTGCGCAACATCGCGTTGGTTTTTGGGCTGCGATAGCCGGACAACAACATGTAGGGCTCGGTTGCGTCCATCAGGTTATGGGCTGCTGCCATGATATCGATGGTGCGCAGGTCCATGTCCTTCACGTCATCGCTGCGCCAATCGCGCATGAAGTAATTCACCTCTTTCACGGCATCTTTGACGTATTTGCCGTCGATCCAGTAGATCATGTCGATCTTCTCGCCGGTGCGGCCGGAATACATGCGGATGCGGCGGATGTCGCCTGCGCCGCGCAAAAAACCAGCTGCGTTGGAGAAGGTAGGTGCTGCGATAACGGAGGTTGCCGCGAATGCGCCAAGTAGCGCCCTGCGGGAGAGCCCCGATGTGGTAGTGTTGTTAACTGTCACTGCGTTGTCCCGTACGCCTGAAGTCTCTGCCTGGTGCCCGATGTTACGGACGGTTTGTGGTCCTGTTGCCGCGCGCTCACTGTATGACACAGCAAGATTCGCGATCCAAGTTTTCTATATTGCAAGTCGACATATACCGTGAATTTCGGCAATTTTTTGCGCAAAAGGGAAAGATTTTGTTAATTTCCCCGTTTGTTGCAGGGCTGCCGCGCGGCACAAGCCGGGAACTGACGCCAAAAGGCCGCAACCCAGTGTTGCTGGATTGCGCTGCCGCAAAAGTGAATGGACAGGTGGGGCTGGTCTTTACCAGGATTTCATTTAAGGCAGCCCACACTGATTTTGTTTCGTTGTTTAAGGACCGTGACTTGATGAAGCCCGCCCTGTTGACCCGTGTCTTTCCTTCTCTCAAGAGCAGCTTGTTCGCGCTATCGATTGCTGGCGCGCTGACCATAGCAGGGCCATCGGATGGGGCCGCACAGATCACTGCGTTCAAACAGGCGGTGGCAGAGGCCGCGTCTGCAAGCGATCCAGTTGCAGAGTTTTATCGCGCCAACGGGTTTGAGCCGATGTGGACGGGCATGGACGCAGCCTCCACCGCGCGGCGGGCCGCGCTGTTTCGCGCGCTTGCGGAAGCGCCCACCCATGGGTTGCCGGACCGCAGCGCCGAAATTGCCGAGCTGACCGAGCTGTTGGGATCTGTTGCCACAACCCGCGATCTGGGGCGCGCAGAAGTCGCGATGAGCCAGGCACTGGTGTCTTATGCCAGCGATCTGCAAACAGGCCTGTTGCAACCGTCCCGGATTGATGACGGGATCGTGCGCAAGAAACACAAACCCGATTTTGCGGCCTATCTGGTTGGGATGCGTGACCAGCCCGCCGTGTCCTACCTGCGCAGCCTGGCGCCGCAGACTGCACAATACCAATCCTTGCTGCGCCATAAAATGCGTCTCGAAGCAGTGGAGGCTGCCGGGGGATGGGGGCCTGTGGTTCCTGGCAAGAAACTGGAACAGGGCGCGAGCGGACCTGCGGTGATCGCACTGCGCAACCGGCTGATGCGGATGGGCTACCTCGATCGCAGCGCTGCGCGCACCTATGATACCGCGCTGGAGGCTGCAGTTCAGGCGTTTCAGGCCGATCATGGGCTGGAACCTGACGGTGTCGCCGGCGGCGGCACGCTGGCGGAGATCAACAAGCCCGTGTCAGATCGGATCAAATCCGTTCTGGTCGCGATGGAGCGTGAACGCTGGCTGATGCCCGATCTGGGCAGCCGTCATATTCTGGTGAACCAGACCGATTTCACTGCAAAGATCGTCGACAATGGCGACGTTACTTTTGAAACCCGCTCTGTGATCGGCAAAGACACCAGTGATTGCCGCTCGCCAGAGTTTTCCGACATCATGGAGCACATGGTGATCAATCCGAGCTGGTATGTCCCACGCTCCATCATCACCAAAGAATATCTGCCCAAACTGCGCTCTAACCCCAATGCGGTCAGCCACATCGAAATCACCGACAGTCGCGGTCGCAAGGTGAATCGCAGCACAGCGGATTTTTCCCAGTATACCGCGCGGAATTTCCCCTATGCGATGCGCCAGCCTCCAAGCCGTTCCAACGCCTTGGGTTTGGTGAAATTCATGTTCCCGAACAAATACAACATCTACCTGCATGACACGCCCCAAAAGAGCCTGTTTCAGCGAGAGGTACGGGCCTTCTCACACGGGTGTATCCGTTTGGCGCAGCCGTTTGAATTTGCCTATGCGCTGCTGGCCAAACAGACAGAAAACCCCAAGCAGTTCTTTGACCGCATCCTGAACAGCGGCAAAGAAACCAAGGTGGATCTGGAACAGCAGGTGCCGGTGCATATCATCTACCGCACCGCCTTTATGTCGCCGGATGGCAAGGCGGAATATCGCCGCGACATCTATGGGCGTGACGCCAAGGTATGGGCCGCTCTGGAACGGGCAGGGGTGTCGAGAACATTCTGAATTGTCCGGTGTAGGTAACATGCCAATTGTCCGCTTCAGTTAGTACCGCAGCAGCCCAAATCGGAACGAGCCGTAGGCGACTGGAGATTTGGGCTGCTGCGTTCGCACGCGTCGAAGCGG
>NZ_JAJDWC010000046.1 GCF_022825805.1 Phaeobacter sp. | reverse complement strand
CCGCTTCGACGCGTGCGAACGCAGCAGCCCAAATCTCCAGTCGCCTACGGCTCGTTCCGATTTGGGCTGCTGCGGTACTAACTGAAGCGGACAATTGGCATGTTACCTACACCGGACAATTCAGAATGTTCTCGACAGAGGGGATCTCACGGTTTTGTGATCTCTGGCAGTGCCTGCCTAATTTTTAGGCGCCGTGGTCTGGGTCAAGGTGTTGGTGCCAGAGTGTTGGGGCCAGAGTGTCTGAATCAGGGGATCAACCGCAACGCATCTGCCGTTGCCCCACGTGAAACAGCGGCGGATGGTCGGCCATGTGGGGCCGGACACAGCAATACAACAGACAACACGCGCCAGACGACCGCGTGTTACACGCCGGCCTACAGCGTGGCCGCAAGCCGGGTGCCCTGATCAATGGCGCGTTTGGCATCCAGTTCTGCAGCAAGATCCGCGCCACCAATCACATGGCAGGGCGTGCCCTGGTCCGCCAGAGCATCGGCCAGCGAACGCTCGGACAGCTGGCCTGCGCAGAGGACCACAGTGTCGGCCTCGATCACGGTCGGGTTTTCGCGCGCCTCACCAAAGCTGACATGCAGCCCGTCGTCATCGATGCGCTCGTAATTGACGCCGCCCACAAAGTTAACGTCTTTCATCTTCAGCGCGGCCCGGTGGATCCAACCGGTGGTCTTGCCCAGACGTTTGCCATGGCGTTCCGCCTTGCGCTGCAGCAGCGTGACCTGGCGGGCAGGGGCCTCGGGCTGGGGCCCGTCAGGGGCCAGACCAGAGCGGTGTTCTGCCGGATCGGCAACGCCCCATTCGCGCATCCACAGCGGCAGATTTTCCGCCGGGCTGTCGCCTTTGTGCAGCAGGAACTCCGACACATCAAAGCCGATGCCGCCCGCACCAATCACCGCCACGCGCTGGCCAACCTCGACCTTGTGGCGCAGCACATCGATGTAATCGACCACATTGGCGCGCTCCTGACCGGGGATCTGCGGATCACGCGGCACGACGCCAGTGGCAATGACCACCTCGTCAAACCCGGCCAGATCCGCAGCGCTGACCTCTTGGTTGAGATGCAGGCTGATGTCGCTCTGCGCCAGCATGGTGCGATACCAATCCACCAGGCCCCAGAACTCTTCCTTGCCGGGCACCTGTTTGGCCATGTTCAATTGTCCGCCAATCTCTGCCGCGCGGTCAAACAGCGCCACCTGATGACCCCGTTCCGCCGCCGCAAGCGCCGTGGACAGACCGGCGGGGCCCGCGCCGACAATGGCGATGGATTTGCGCGCCTCAGCAGGTGTCAGCACCAATTCGGTTTCATGGCAGGCCCGCGGGTTCACCAGACAGGACGTCAGCTTGCCGCCAAAAGTGTGGTCGAGACAGGCCTGATTGCAGGCGATGCAGGGGGCGATCTGATCGGCCTTGCCCGCTGCGGCCTTGGCGACAAAATCGGGATCCGCCAGCATCGGACGCGCCATGGACACCATGTCCGCGCAGCCCTCAGACAGGACCTGTTCTGCAATCTCTGGCGTGTTGATCCGGTTTGATGTGATTACCGGGATCGACACTTTGCCCATCAGCTTTTGTGTGACCCAGGCAAAGGCCGCGCGCGGCACCGAGGTGGCGATGGTCGGGATCCGGGCCTCATGCCAGCCAATCCCGGTGTTGAGAATGGTGGCACCGGCCTTTTCGATCTCCTGCGCCAGCTGCACCACTTCGTCATGGGTGGAGCCATTGGGCACCAGATCGATCATCGACAGGCGATAGATGATGATGAAATCGCGCCCGACCGCCTCGCGGGTGCGGCGCACCACCTCAATCGGCAGGCGCATCCGGTTTTCATAGGATCCGCCCCAGCGGTCTTCGCGTTTGTTGGTGTGGGTGACCAGGAACTGATTGAGGAAATAGCCTTCGCTGCCCATGATCTCGACCCCGTCATAGCCCGCGTCCTGCGCCAGGCGGGCGGCGTTCACGATGTCAGAGATCTGCTTTTCGATGCCGTCTTCGTCCAGTTCGGTTGGGCGGAACGGCGAGATTGGCGATTTGATCGGGCTGGGCGCCACGCATTGCGGCCCATAGGCATAGCGCCCGGCGTGCAGGATCTGCATCGCGATCTTGCCCCCCGCCTCGTGGACGCGGTCAGTGACAACGCGGTGGTTCTGCACATCCTGATCGGTGGTCATCATGGCAGCCCCAGGCAGCACCGAGCCCTCCAGATTGGGGCCAATCCCGCCGGTGACCATGAGTGCCACACCACCGCGGGCGCGATCGGCATAGAATTCGGCAACCCGGTTCCAATCCTTGGTTTCCTCCAGGCCGGTGTGCATTGATCCCATCAACACGCGGTTCTTCAGCGTGGTAAAGCCGAGATCCAGCGGTGCCAGCAGGTTTGGGTACTCAGTCATCACACTCTCCCTGATCCATTGCTCGATCGATTGTCCTGATCCATTGCCTGATCGATTGTTCTGATCATGTGCCCGGATCGTTTACCGGTATCATTTGGTCTTATAAATCCCCGGCAAAACTGCCTGCCCGTTGCCCCATTGTCACTTCGGACGCGGCGTCACCCTCTTGCGCGACGCAGGGGCAGCGTTACACAAGGGGCAACACATTGTTTGGAGCCTGCCATGTCCGCCCCCGAGTCCCCCCCAGAGTCCACCTCTAAGACCCCAGCCAGCTCATCGGCCAGTTCGCCGACCGGTTTGACCGCCGAAGACATCGCCGCCCTGCCGTATCGCCCAAATGTAGGGGTGATGATGATCAATGCCAGCGGCGCGGTCTGGGTCGGACAGCGCGTGGACCGCCACCGCGACGCCTGGCAAATGCCACAGGGTGGGATCGACGCGGGCGAAGATCCGCAGCTGGCAGCGCTGCGGGAGCTGGAAGAGGAAACGGGCGTCACCGCCGATCTGGTGGAGGTGATGGCCGAAAGCGCGGGTTGGCTGCCCTATGATCTGCCGCTGGAGCTGGTGCCGCAATTCTGGGGCGGCAAATATCGCGGGCAAGAGCAGAAATGGTATCTGCTGCGGTTCCTGGGGCGCGATGACCAGATCAACATCGAAACCGATCATCCCGAATTTTCGCAATGGTGCTGGCTGCCGGTGGATCAGCTGGTGGAGAAAATCGTGCCCTTCAAGCGCGAGGTCTATGCCCGCGTGATCGAAGAATTCCGGGACCATCTGTAGGGGAGGCGCGTGGTGGTCACGACCCTGAGCGCCCTTGCACGGTCCGCGGGGTCCGCGCGGCCCCTATGGCCCCTGTTTGCTGCGCTGCGACCGGTTGGTGCGCGCGCCATCATTCCGTTGGTCTGCGCGCTGATGGCGGCGGGGCCTGCGGCTGCGCTCAGCTGTTTGCCCTGGGGGGCAAGCGATGGGTATCTGCAGGCCGAGGCCTCTGACCGCGCCTTTCTGGTGGTCGCCGGGACCTTGCACTTCGATCAGAGCGCGCTGCCGCAGGCACCAGCACAGGATCCAAACAACGTGCCGCCCGAAACGGCCATCGCGGCGCGGCTGGCGGGGGCGCAGCTGACGTCAAAGGGGTTTTCGCAGCCGGTTGATCTGGCGCTGACGCTGAACATTCGCTGCCTTGGCCCCTGGTGCGGATCTGCCGAGGATGGGCAGAGCTATCTGGCTTTTGTCGAACAGCGGCCCACTGGGCTGGTGCTGGACATGCGGCCCTGCGGTGGGGCGGGGTTTGCTGACCCGGAGGGCACTGCCGCGGCAGAGGTGTTGACCTGCCATCAGGGTGGTCCCTGCGTGCCGCTTGTGGATCAACTGTCTGAGTGACTGCGGATTGATGGCACTTCGGCTGTCTGCTCCCTGCAAGCGGCGCCAATGCCCAGGCTTTTATAAAGATTTGCTCATGAAGAAGCGCCTATGAGTAAGCGCTTATGAAAAAGGGCCACCCACAGGGGTGACCCAAATGATGTCGCTGTGCGCAGCTGCCCCGGTTCCGGGGCGCGCTGGGGTCAGATCAGGCCAGCGGTGCCCAAGAGCGCGCGCATGTCTTTTTGCGGGCGTGGGCCGATGTGGCTGATCACCTCTGCGGCGCAGATGTTGCCGATCTTGGCGCAGCGCTCCATGTCGAGACCTTTGGACAGGCCAAACAGGAACCCGGCGGCGAATTGATCGCCTGCGCCTGTTGCATCCACAGGCACCACGGTTTCAACCGGAACATTGATGCGGCCATCGGGGCTGACAACGCTCACCCCATCGCCGGAGCGGGTGCAAACCACCAGCGGGCAAATCGCAGACAACTGGTCCAATGCGTGATCCAGATCGTCCGTTTCAAACAGAGACTTCACCTCGTCTTCGTTGCCGATGACAAAGGCCAGTTCGTTTTCGATCAAGGTCAGAAAATCCGCACGATGGCGTTCGACGCAGAACGGATCGGACAGCGAAATCCCCGGTTTGCCACCACTTTGGCGGCAGTCCCGCGCAGCTTCCATAAAGGCGGTTTTGCCCTTGTCCTTGTCAAACAAGTAGCCTTCCAGGAACATGATCTGCGCCTGACCCGCCACGTCGGAGGCCACATCTTCCGATGACAGCTCTGACGAGATCCCCAGATAGGTGTTCATCGACCGCTCGCCGTCTTCCGACACAAAGATCATCGACCGCGAGGTTGGCAATTCCCCACCTTCGACCGGGGGGTTCACAAAATCAACGCCGTCTTTTGCCATTGCATCGGCATAGAACCGGCCCAGCGCGTCATCATGCACCCGGCCGATGAAGGCCGCCTCCAGGCCCAGCGCACCCGCGCCTGCAATGGTGTTGGCAACGGACCCGCCCGGGGTCTGCACCCGCGCCTGCATCGCGGCATAGAGCACTTCGGCGCGGTCGCGTTCGATCAGCTGCATGATGCCTTTTTCGATGCCCATGTGATCCAGGAAGTTGTCGTCACACTGGCTGATCACGTCGACGACAGCATTGCCGATCCCGACGAGTTGGTAGGTTTTCATTCGGTTTTTTCCTCAAATTGGCAAAGGTCGCGGATGATGCAGGTTGGGCACATCGGTTTGCGTGCTTTGCAATGATAGCGTCCATGCAGGATCAGCCAATGGTGGGCGTGGAGCTGAAAATCTGCGGGGACATGGTCTTCGATGGCGCGTTCGACCGTGTCGACATCTTTGCCCGGGGCGATGCCTGCACGGTTGCCGACGCGAAAGATATGGGTGTCCACGGCCTGGGCGGGCTGGCGCCACCACATGTTCAGCACCACATTGGCGGTCTTGCGGCCGACACCAGGCAGCGATTGCAGGGCTGCGCGGGAATTGGGGACCTCGCCGCCATATTGCTCCACCAGAATGCGCGAAAGCTTGATGACGTTTTTGGCCTTGTTGCGATAAAGGCCAATGGTCTTGATGTGCTCAATCAGCTGTTCTTCGCCCAGATCCAGCATTTTCTGCGGGGTGTCTGCGATTTTGAACAATTCGCGGGTGGCGCGGTTCACGCCCGCATCCGTGGCCTGCGCCGAGAGCGCCACAGCCACCACGAGCGTGTAAACATTGACGTGCTCCAGCTCGCCTTTGGGTTCTGGATCCGCTGCCTGAAACCGCGTGAAGATCTCACGCATGGTTTGATAGTCGAGTTGCTTTGCCATGCCCCCCTATGCCCGTGTGGCCCCCCGCAATCAAGCGGGAAGGCGGATCAAGCCTAATGAACTCTGACAATCAGCCCGACCCAAAACCGCAGCTCGGCCCGCATCTGGTGGCGAGAGTGGAGCACAAGCGCCCAATCAGGCTGCAGCGCGGCAGACCGTCGCCAGACCCTCCAGCAGCTGCGCCTTGCGGATCGGTTTGGTCAAAAACGCATTCATCCCCGCCGCCAGACAGCGGTCGCGATCTTCAGCCATCGCATTGGCCGTCAGGGCCACAATCGGCACGGCCGGGCGGTTTTCGCGGCTTTCATGCGCGCGCATCTGCTCACAGGCCTGCAACCCGTCCATCACCGGCATCGACATATCCAGCAGCACCAGATCAAACGGCCGGTCTGGCGCCTGCGCAACGAAAGCATCCAGCGCTTCACGACCATTTTCACACAGCGTCAGTTCAGCGCCGGTGTCCCCCAGCATCCGGGTCAGGATCATCCGGTTGGTGCGGGTATCATCCGCGATCAGAATGCGCTGCCCGCTCAGATCCGGGTGACTTGGCGCATCGGTCGGCTTGGTGTCTGTGCTGCCCTCTTGGTGGGCTACTGCGACCGGTGCGGCCTGATCTGCCTGATCGACATGATGGATCTGAGGCGTTGGGTTACGCAAAAGCGTAGTCAACTGGTCTGCCAGCATTGCCGGAGCCGTCAGTTTCGTCAGGCAGAGTGGGCCGCCGGTTTCCGCTCGGCTCTGGCGGATGTGGCGTTTGTGAACGCTGTTTCCGAGAAACACTGTGGCGTGGCCTGTTTCGGTAAAATCGGCATGCAGATCAAGCCAGGGCTGCAGGTCTGCCTGCTGTTCGTCGCAGTCCAGGGCCATGGGCGGAAGATCCACCAGGATCAGATCAGGATTGGCCGGATCATAGGGGCCGCTCTGATCGCCAGCGATGGCCGTCTGGCCCAGCTGCTGCCGCGCCAGCGCTGGGCTCGCATGGCAGCTGACCGTTGCGCCCCAAAGGCCCAGCCGATCCGCCAGGATCTGCCGTGCCGCACCGTCGCGGGCGATAACGGCGACGCTGGTGCCCTGCAATGGAAAGATGGGCTGGCCGGGCAGCGCGGCAGGGGTCGCTGCGGCATCATCCGTCGCCTCAGCCTGTGCCGCAACCGGCGGCAACGGCAGGTGCAGCGTGAATTCAGAGCCTTTATCGGGGACAGAGACAACCGTGATCTCGCCCTCCATCAGTTCCACCAGACCCTGCGCGATGGCCAGACCTAGCCCGGTGCCCTGGTAGCGGCGGTTGCGTTTGCATTCGACCTGTTGAAACGGCTCAAAAATATGGCGCAGCTGATCGGGTGCGATCCCGATCCCTTCGTCCCAGACGGTGATTGTCAAGGCTCGCGCCAGTTCCGTGTCAGCCAGTTCCGAGCCAACCAGTGCCGGGTCAAACCGCACCCGAATGCCCACAGTGCCCTGGGTGGAGAATTTCACCGCATTTCCCAGAAGGTTCAGCACCACCTGTCGCACGCGGTGGGCATCCCCGTTGAATGTGATCGGCAGGGCGCAGGGGTAGTCTATGACCAGCTCCAGGCCCTTTTGCGCCGCCAGAGGCTCTAGCAGATTGGCGCTGTCCCGCAGCAGCGTCGCCAGATCGAAAGGCTGGCTTGCCAGCTCCATCGCGTCGGCTTCCTGTTTGGCGTGGTCCAGAATGTCATTGATGATCGCCAACAGCGCCTCGGAAGACGCCAGAATGGTCCGCGCGGCTTCGTTCTGTTCGGCGGGCAGGTCCGCCTCTGCCAGCAGATCCGCCAGCCCCATGATCCCGTTAATGGGGGTGCGGATTTCATGGCTCATATTGGCAAAGAACCGCGCTTGTGCCTCCTGTGCGGCCTCGGCCTGTTTCTTCAGCTGGGCAATGCGCATCATCAGCGTCACGACGCTGTAGCTGGCACAGGGGGCCACGATCAGCGGCACTGTTAGGGATGGCAGCAGCGCCTGTGGCGACAGCCCAGTTGGCGACAGAACAGACGTCAGTATCAGCGAGGCGATCACCGATACCAAGGTCACAGCAGCGATAAACAGCCACTTCTGTCGGGTGGTTTCAATTTGCATCTGTATCAATAGCCCGTGGCAGAAAACGAATTTGCCATACTGGCGCAATCAAATACCCGGCTGCATCACACGCAGCTTCATCTGACCCTATCAGTATTAATACCGAGAGCCGCAAATAAAAGCTGTGACTCGAGAGGGTTTAACAACCTCATAACATGATAGGATTGTGACGGAAGGTAATTCCCGCGATGCGTGTATTTCTGTCACAGGTCTGTCTCAGGCCTGGCTCAGGCGTTCGTTTGCTGGGCTTCAATGGGGGCAGGCTGGTCCATGCCTGTTGAGCGCCCTAATATCGCACCCGTCGTCATACCCAGCCCACGCCCACCTCAAATCCAGCTGTCGCGCTCAGCGCAGCGAAACCGCAGGTTTCGGGTCGCTCTGTCCGTACGCTTGGCCTAGGGTGTTAGGGACGGCGCCTCAGGGCAGGTAAAGAACAGATCAGATGACGGAACACAGCATGAGCGATCAGGAACAGAGCTATCATTACAGCGTCATTGCCCGCGCGATCGCGCTGATCGATCAAAGCGACCAGCCGCTCAGCCTTGATGATCTGGCGGCTGCCATGGGCATGAGTACGGCGCATTTTCAACGCCTGTTTTCCGCCTGGGTCGGGGTTTCGCCCAAACGCTATCAGCAGTATCTGCGACTGGGTCACGCCAAGAGCCTGCTGGCGGAGCGGTTCACCACGCTTGAGGCCGCCCATGCCGTAGGGCTGTCCGGATCGGGGCGGCTGCATGATCTGTTTCTGCGCTGGGAGGCGATGAGTCCGGGCGAATTTGCCCGCAAAGGCGCAGGTCTGCGCATCCACTGGGGGTGGTTTGACAGCCCCTTTGGTTTGGCGCTGGTCATGGGCACGGAAAAAGGGATCTGTGGCATGGCGTTTGCCGCTGAAACCGGCGCTGAACCGGCGATGGCCGACATGCGCAGCCGCTGGCCCGATGCCGAATATGTCGAGGATCCGATGGCCCTGCGCTCGATGGTGGACGCGGCCTTTGAACAGCGCGGCGAGACCGCGTTGCATATGATCGGCGCGCCCTTGCAGATCAAAGTGTGGGAGGCGCTGCTGCGCATCCCGTCCGGCCATGTCAGCACCTACTCCGAAATCGCCCAGTCCGTTGGCAGCCCGCGTGCGGTGCGCGCTGTGGGCACGGCTGTTGGGCGCAACCCTGTCAGCTGGCTTATTCCCTGCCACCGGGCGCTGCGCAAATCCGGGGCGCTGGGCGGGTATCATTGGGGTCTGCCGGTGAAACGGGCCATGCTGGCCTATGAAACACTGCGCGAAGACGCCGCATCTGGCAAAGATGGCGCGCGCAATCAGGCCGCGCTGGCGGCTGCGGGCTGACCGGACTTATCAGTTTGGCCGGATTTGCGGGTTTTCCCGTTCCGATATGGCTGGTTGCGTGATCCCGCGTCGTGATCGCTGTTTTGATCCAGGCTATTTTGATTCTGCCTATTTTGATCCTGGTCGCTTTGATTTTGGTTGTGTTGATTTTGGCGGCTTTGCTGCTTGCGGCGGGCGATTTGCGCCTGATGGCGCTGCTGCGCCGCGTCACGCTCAATCTCATGTGGGCGTTTGGGCCGATCTGGCCGATCTGGCCGGGCCCAGTCACACAGACCAAGGGCCATGAGGGTGATCCAATCATAACTCAGCATCGCGAGAGCCTTTCTATATGGGCGATGGTGCGCGTCATCTGCGTCACACATCCGCAAGAGGTGCCAACAGGACACCACAACACTGCTGACACCCTGCTGTCAGTGGGCTGTGGTAGAGTGTCAGCAGCCGCCAGGGATGAATGGCAGGTGCTAACCGCCGCGTTCGATCCAAGCGTTTGATGCCTGGGACTAACACCTGTCCGGGGGTCCTTTGGCGGTGGGTTTCTTGCCAGGCATGATCCTGGCCCATGTATTTTTCTGCCGGGCGACTTATGCGCCCGATTTTGCAAAGGATTTTATCGATGCCCCGTTCCGGTCGTCTGTTCGAAATCATCCAGATCCTGCGCCGCGCCGATGCGCCGCTGCGGGCCGAGGATCTGGCTGCAGAGCTGGAGGTGTCCAAACGGACCGTGTACCGCGATATTGCCACCCTTCAGATGATGCGCACCCCGATCGAAGGGGAGGCAGGCGTCGGCTATGTGCTGCGCGGCAGCTATGATCTGCCGCCGTTGAATTTCGATACCGAAGAGCTGGAAGCGCTGCATGTGGGGCTGCGGATGCTGTTGCGCACGGGTGATGGCCGCTTGCAGCAGGCCGCAGAACGGGTCAGCCGCAAGATCAACGATGTGCATGGTTCTGCCGATTGGTTGCAAGTGGCCCCCTGGGGCGCGCCGCGAGATGACGCTGCGCTGGGGTGCGTGTCTTTGGCGGACCTGCGAGAGGCGATCCGCAGCAGTCGCCGCCTGCGGCTGTCCTATCTGCATCCGGACAAAGGGCAGAGCGACCGCGTGGTGCGGCCTTTGGCGCTGGTCTATCACATCGATTGCACCCTGCTGGCCGCCTGGTGTGAGCTGCGCGGCGGGTTTCGCCATTTTCGGGCTGACAGGATGGTGGCCGCGGAATTGCTGGAGGATAGTTTCGCGCGCGAGGCGGATGTGCTGCGGGGCCTGTGGCAGCAGCAGGAGAGCGAAGCGTTTGGATTGCAGCAGGGGGCCTGACAAGTGAGACTGAAAAGTGGGGCTGAATCGCGGGGCTAACGCTGGGTCTTACATGGCGCACATAGGTTCTCGTGTCGCTCCCGTGCCCGTCCTGTGCCCGTCCCGTGCCTGTCCTGCGCTGCTCCTGTGCTGCGCAGCTTTTTGCCGATTGTGAACAGGCTTGTCTTGTGAAGCGCAGATCGGAGGAGGATAGTCCCAGCAGACAGACGCCGCAGGCAACCGCCGTGCGCGTCACGCTCACAATACAAGGCAGATTTTGATGATGCAGAAGAAATTCACTCCCGCCGCGCTCCTGGTCGCCGCGCTTGGGCTGTCGGCCTGTACGGATCCGGCCACCGTGACAACGCCGGGCAGCAACACCCAGCAAGGCGCCATTCTCGGCGGGATCATCGGCGCAGGTGTTGGCGCGTTGACCAATGATTCCAACCGTGGCCTTGGCGCGGTGACCGGGGCTCTGGTCGGGGCGACCGCAGGTGGTGTGATCGGCAATCAACTGGATGCGCAGGAGCGCGAGCTGCGCGCCTCCATCTCCAATGACGGGATCAGCATCATCAACACCAGTGACCGGCTGATTGTGTCCCTGCCCAACGATCTGACCTTTGCCACCGACAGTGCGGCGATCTCGCCTTCGATGCGCGGGGATCTCAATCAGGTGGCGGCAAGCCTGGTGCGCTACCCCAATAGTCTGGTGCAGGTGATCGGCCACACCGACAGCGATGGCAGCGCCTCCTATAACCAGGGCCTGTCAGAGCGCCGCGCCAATGCAGTTGCCGATCAGATCCAGTCTGGCGGCGTGCCCTACAACCGTCTGGTGACCATCGGTCGGGGCGAGGACGAGCCGATTGCCTCCAACCTCACGCCAGAGGGCAAGGCCCGCAACCGCCGCGTTGATATCGTGGTGATCCCGCAGGCCTAAACCGCGGCGATCTGCACCGGTTCTGAATAGGGCCGCCCTTGCGATGGGGCGGCCTTTTTCGTGCCCAATCGAGTTTTGCTTCGGCTTTGCCTCGGGCTTTGGGCGACCTGCTGGAGTTACCGTCATGTGCATTACTGTCGCGTTTCATGCTGTCGGTCGTGGTGGTGTGTTTTGATACACACTGGTTGCGCGGTGGCTGGCCTTTTCTGCGGCGCTGCAGGGGTTAGGTTCTCTGGCAGACAGACACCGTTACGGACACCGTCCCAGAGACAGTTCCAGAGACAGTTCCGGACGACCCACAACGTGAGCAACCCAAGAAAGAGGCCCCCGATGTCCACACCGACCCTTTTGACCATCTCCGGCTCCCTGCGCGCCGAGGCCACCAACCGCAAGCTGTTGGCGGAAGCCACCCGCCTGTTTGGCGCTGCCGAAGTGATCGAGGCGGATCTGAACCTGCCGCTCTACAACGGCGATGACGAAGCCGCCGATGGCATTCCGGCGGCAGTGCAGCAGCTGGCCGATCAGATCAAGGGCGCAGATGCGGTGCTGATCTCCACCCCGGAATACAATGGCGCGCCCTCGGGTGTGTTGAAGAACGCGCTGGACTGGGTCAGCCGCACGGCGGATGCGCCCTGGCAGGACAAACCGGTTGCGATCATGTCGGCGGCGGCTGGCCGGTCGGGCGGTGAAAAGGCGCAGATGCTGTTGCGCAGTTTCATGGTGCCGTTTCAGGCCCGCGTGCTGACCGGACCGCAGGTGCATCTGGCCGCGTCCTATCAGGAATTCGGCGAGGACGGTCAGTTGACCAGCGCCCAATACACCGAGACGTTGCAGGCGCTGATGGACAAGCTGAAGGCGGAATTGAACCGCTGAGCGGGGCAATACTCCCAAGGGTCTGCTGACCGGGCTGCTATGCCGCCGGAAATCGGCGGCCCACCAGCAACGCCCACCCATCCCAAGCGAACAAGACCCCCGGAGCGCGATCTGCGGTTTGGGGGTCGCTGTTGCTGGCCTTTGCTGCCTTTGTGAACCGCAGAGGGGCTCAGAAATTATCTTCGACGCGGAAACCCTCGGGTATGGTGTCATGCCCGTCCAGCAGCAGATCCGCCATGGTGCTGGCGACCTTGGGTGCCATGCCAAAGCCGATCTTGAACCCGCCGTTGGCGATGAAATGCTGATCGCGGCCCGGCCAGGCCCCCAGCATTGGCGCCCGAGAGCGCGCACGCGGGCGCACCCCGGCCCAGCGGTCAATCACCTCGGCGCCATGCAGAACCGGCACCGCAGCGCAGGCGCGGTCGATCACATCATCCAGCAGCGCATCCGTGGTGTCGATGCTGTCAAACTCACGTTCGCTGGTGGAGCCCACGGCCAAAGTGCCATCAGCATGGGGGATGATGTGGAGCGCATCGGCATAAAGCTGCGGCATCTCCCCATCGCCAAACCGCAACAGCGCGGCCTGTCCCTTGACGCCGGAGCCGAGGGTTTTGCCCTCCGCGACACCGCCGGGCCCGGCCAATTTCTCCGTCAGTTCCAGCAGCCCGGCATAGCCGGTGGCATGGACCACCAGACCCTGATCCGGGGCCTCTGCCTGCACCTCGATGCCCATGACCGCGAGCGCTGCCACCAAAGCGGCGCAGGCGCGGCGCGGGTGCATTCGCGCACTCAGCGTGTCGTGAATGACAAAACCAGTGGCACTGGGCGGCACCCAGGGACCCATTTCTGACACCGGGCAGACCCGCCATTCTGCTTCGCCGCGCCAATGGCTCCTTGCGCCGTCTTCGCGGTTGCGGGCCAGCTCTAGGGTGCGGTCGTCGTTGATCGGCTGGATGCGACCGGTGCGGCCATAGCCCGGCGACACCCCGCCAGTGGCCTCGACCTGCGACCAGAACGCCTCTGCCATCAGCAGGCTTTCCAGCTGATATTGCTTCTTCGGGTTCCAATTCTCCGGCACATGCGGGGCAAGTGCGCCCACCAGCCCGCCACTGGACCCGGCACCGGGACCGGCGGGGTCGACCACCTGCACCCGTGCGCCGCGCCGCGCGCAGGTCCAGGCGATGGAGAGGCCAAAGATCCCGGCCCCGCGTATGGTGATATCTGCCATTGCCATTTCGGCCCCCTTTCGCCAGTGTCGCGCTACTCACCGCATCATGTAGGGGATAAAGCGATGGCAGACCAGCAGGCGCAGCTCAGCTGGCGGGATGAGATCATTCCCGTGTCGCAGCAGTTTGACGATCCGTATTTCTCGCTCCAGAACGGGTTGGCGGAGACCGAACATGTGTTTTTGCAGGGCAATGATCTGCCCGCGCGGTTTACCAGCGCTGTGCAGCAGGGCGGTGATTTTCATGTCGCTGAACTGGGCTTTGGCACCGGGTTGAACCTGCTGGCGGTCTGGCGTGCCTGGGAGCAGGCACAGCAAAGCCAGGCGGCGGGTGATCACGCTGATGGGGCAGGTGGCCCCGCAGGCGTGTTGCATTTCACCAGTTTCGAAGCCTTCCCGATGGCGCCAGAGGATATGGCGCGCGCCTTGCAGGCCTTTCCCGAGGTGGCGCCCTGGGCAGAGCGGTTTCTGGCGCTTTGGAATGGGATTGGTGCCCCTGATTTGGACACCTCAGACTTGGACACATCAGATCTGGGGGCTGTGGATTTGGGCACCATCGATTTGGGCAACGTCGATTTGGGGACAGCGCGGGTCACGGTCATCAAGGGCGACGCCCGAATGTCGCTGCCTGAGTGGACAGGTCGGGCGGATGCCTGGTTTCTGGACGGGTTTTCACCGGCCAAGAATCCGGAGCTGTGGCAAGAGGATCTGCTGCAGCAGGTTGCCAACCACACCGCCAGCGGCGGCACGGCGGCGACCTATACAGCGGCGGGTTTTGTCCGTCGCGGATTGGCGGCCGCCGGATTTGAGGTGTCCCGCAGCCCCGGTTTCGGGCGCAAGCGGCATATGACAAAGGCGATTTTGCGATGACTGATCTGGCTCGGCCCACCGCGCAGACCAACAATGCCTCGGCAGGTATCATGCTGATGATTGCCGCAACGGTGGTCTTTGCCCTGCAGGATGGGATCTCGCGCCATCTGGCCGGAGAGTACAACACCTTCATGGTGATCATGGTGCGCTACTGGTTCTTTGCGCTGTTTGTGCTGGCGCTGGCGGCCCGGTCTGCGGGCGGCATCCGTGGCACCGCGCGCACCAGCCAACTGGGCGTGCAGGTGTTTCGCGGCGTTCTGCTGGCTGCTGAAATCTGCGTTGCGGTCTATGCGTTCACGGTTCTGGGGCTGGTCGAAAGCATCGCGGTGTTCATCTGTTATCCGCTTCTGGTGGCTGCGCTGAGCGGGCCTGTTCTGGGTGAGGTCGTAGGCTGGCGGCGCTGGATGGCGATCGGCGTCGGCCTGATCGGGGTGCTGATTATCCTGCAACCGGGCATGGGCGTGTTTGATCCGCTTGCGATCATCCCGTTTCTGTCGGCGCTGATGTTTGCCTTTTACGGGCTGATCACGCGCTACGCGGCCCGGCGCGACAGCACGGCGACCAGTTTCTTCTGGACCGGAATTGCGGGCATGGTGTTCATGACCGCCGTGGGCATGTGGCACTGGCAACCCATGAGCCAGCAGGACTGGGGCTGGATGGGCGCGCTCTGCCTGTCGGGCGTTCTGGGCCACTGGCTGCTGATCAAATGCTACGAGATGGCCGAGGCCAGTGCCGTGCAGCCCTTTGCCTATTTCCACCTGATCTGGGCCGCGGCCCTGGGCGTTGTCGTCTTTGACGAGACAATCCGCAGCAATGTGGCCATCGGTGCGGCGATCATCGTGGCGGCGGGGCTATTCACCCTTTGGCGCGAACGCCTGAAGGGTTGATCCGGTCAATTCGCGGCTGAACGGGATGGGCAGCGCGGGCTGGCCCAGGCGGGCGCGATAGACGGGCAGGCTCTCGGTCACCCGCATCACGTAATTGCGGGTCTCGTTGAAGGGGATGTGTTCGATCCAATCGATCACATCGGGCCTGCTTGTGCGCGGATCGCCATAGCGTTCCATCCAGGCTTTGGGCCGGTGAGGGCCCGCGTTATAGCCCGCAGCCATCATCACCACATTGCCATCAAAATCCGCGGCCAACCCGGCAAGATAATGGCTGCCCAGCAGCGCATTATACGGCCAGTCCGAAATCAGCCGTCCGGTGCTGTGCTGCGCTGTGGTGCCGATGGTGCGGGCCACCAGATCGGCGGTGGCGGGCATCACCTGCATCAGACCGCGCGCACCAGCATGGCTGATCACCACGGGGTCAAACTCACTCTCGCGTCGGGCAATGGCGAGGGTCATTTCCGGCGCCATCGGCAGATCGCGTTGCGCCACCGGATGCAGCGGGAAATAGGCGGCTTCCAGCTCTTCGCCGTCGGCGGCAGCGCGTTTGGCGATCATCACCGCCAGATGGGGTTGCTCCATCGCCACGGCCATCGCGCCCAGCTGGCGCGCGGATTGGGGGTCCAGCTGTTCGACCAGATGGGTGAGAAACCGTTCCGCCAGGCTTAGCTCATCGGCCTCCAGGAGCATCAGACCAGCCTGCGCCACGGAGGAATTGAGGAAGCTGGCCCCGCGCCAATCCGGCAGGCTGGGAGGGCTCACCAGATCGGGGTCAAAGGGCCGTCCCACCGCCTCGGCAGCGAGTAGGCCATAGAATGACGTTTGATATTCAGCCGCGCGGGCATAGGCGGCATAGGCTTTGTCCGCATCGCCAAGCGCGGCATGGGCGCGCCCCAGCCAATAGCCGCCGCGGCCAATGGAAATGGGTGAGCTGACAGCAGCCATAAACCGATCGAAGTGAAACACCGCCAGTTCGGGATCCTGCAGTTTGCGCAGGGCGATATAGCCTGCGATCCATTCACTGTCGGCGTAGCCATAGCCCATGTCAGGCGTAGCGAAGTGATGCGCGGCCAGTTGATAGGCCTGTTCGTATTTGCCGTCGCGCAGCAATTGGCGGGCAAAGTCACGGCGGCGGCGCAGCCATTTGGCGGGATCACCCAAAGCCTTGGCCGAGGTGCTCCGGTCCATCATCAGGTCAATCGCATCATCCTGACGGCGCTTGCGGTCGCGCCAGGCAAAACGGTCATAGGCGAGGCCAGGGTGGTCGCGCAGCGACACCGGCACGGCTGCGATGCGCCCATCGACGCCGGGTTCATCCTGCTGCAGCGCCAGGCGCGCCTCTGCCAGTTTGCGCTGCCCGTCGGAGACCAGCGGCAGCATGCCCGTGGCGCTGGTTTCGTGACCGTCCCAGAGCATCTGGTCGATCCGGGCGTCGTGATGCGGTGCCAGCAGCCGGGCGTGACGCGACAGGTAATCACTCTGCGTCTCCGCCCCCATTGGCAGGCTGCGCCAGGCCTTCACCAGGGTGGCGTCGGCGTCCTGGCTGCGTCCGCTGCTGCGCAGGGCCTGCGCCAGGCTGAGCGCGCCACGGGCCGTGCGTGGGCGGCTGTTTTCGTAGAAGGCTAGGATTGTTCTGGTGTCGGCTGTGGCGATCACCGCTTCGCTGCGGCGGCGCAGCAGGGGCAGCCCGGGCCAGCTGGGACGGCGGTTGAGAAAGGCCATGACATCGGCGGCACTGCCTTCGCCTGCGCGCAGCCGGTGCCATTCGACAACGTCGCGGGCAATGGTGGTTTCACGCCCGGCACTGCGCCCCGCAGCGCGCCAGTCTTCGGCCCGCACCTGTTCCAGCGCACGACCAAGATCGACCGCGAGGGCCGGGGCGACGCCCAGACCCGCAGAAATGAAGACAATCAGGGCCAGAATGCGTGTCATCTCTTGCCTTTTTCCAATGTTGCGGGGATAGAGCCATGTACGATAAACCGTGGCGTGCCGGTATCAACTCAAATCATCGGCATGTCCATCCTATTGGCGGCGACTTGCCCGCCCACACGAACAGCTAAAGGGAGCGTGCTCATGTTCACAGGCTCTATGCCAGCCCTCGTCACCCCGTTTTCCAACGGTGCGCTGGATCTGGATACGCTCAAACGTCTGGTCGAGTGGCACATCGAGCAGGGCTCGACCGCGCTGGTGCCGGTTGGCACCACCGGCGAAAGCCCGACTCTGACCCACGAAGAGCATGAAACGGTGATTGCCGAAGTGGTGAAAACCGCTGCAGGCCGGGTGCCGGTGATTGCGGGCGCAGGCTCCAACAACACCGTCGAGGGCAAGCGCTTTGTGCAGTTTGCTGCCGAGGTCGGTGCCGATGCTGCATTGGTGGTCACGCCTTATTACAACCGGCCTACCCAGCGGGGGCTGCTGGCGCATTTCACCGAGCTGCACAATTGTGCGGATATCCCGATCATCATCTACAACATTCCGGGCCGGTCCGTTGTGGACATGACCCCGGCCACCATGGGCGAGCTGGCGAAACTGGAGCGAATCATCGGGGTGAAGGACGCCACTGGCGATATCGCCCGCGTGTCCCAGCAGCGTGCAAGCTGTGGCGCGGATTTCGTGCAATTGTCCGGCGAAGACGCCACCGCGCTGGGGTTCAATGCCCATGGCGGCGTGGGCTGCATTTCGGTCACCGCCAATGTGGCGCCCAAGCTCTGTGCGGAGTTCCAGGCTGCGACGCTGGCAGGCGATTACGCCAAGGCGCTGGAGTATCAGGACAAGCTGATGCCGCTGCATGAGGCGATTTTCATCGAGCCGGGTCTGGCGGGTGCAAAATACGGCCTGTCGAAGCTGGGCCTGTGCAGCGAAGAGGTACGGCTGCCGTTGACCGGTCTGACCGATGAAACCAAAGCGGCGATTGATGCTGCGATGGTGCATGCGGGTCTGCTCTGACCTGCAGGGCACACGCCAAGAACGACATTTGGGCCGGGACGCAGGGGATGCGTTCCGGTCTTTTTCGTTTCAGATCCTGTGGTTCAGGGGGCTGCGGTTCAGAGGTCTGCGGTGTCGATGCAGCGATTTAGTCTCGTCTGTCGCTGTTTGATTGGGGCTTCAGCGAAAAAGAGCGGCGCCGCCCCGGTATCGTCCCGGGAAAGCAGGAGGATCAGGGCGCGTCACCACCCTGGCGTGCGAAACGTCTTGCACAATGTCCGCAGGCACAAGCGCCTGCAGGGTCTCCTTGGGGGCCGGGGTGCCAGACCCGGCCAAGATCGCGATCTGTTACAGACTGCCATAGGGAAATGAAGGAAACCTGGCCCCGGCGTGCGCTGCGCTGGCAACGGCCAAGGTTTGCGTTTGAAAGACCCCGCGCTTCAACAGGTTGGCACGCGCCAGCCTGTTGCATGGTGGTTTTTCCAGCTGGTCTTTTTCGGGAGTATGTTCTGCGGGAAATCGCCGGGAAAGGGCGGCGCGATATCGGGGCAGAGTAATGGAAACAGGGGCCAGATTGGCCCCCGTTTGGTGTCTCAGCGCTTGCCGTAATAGAGCCCGACCACATGTTCGGCCTGGGCAAAGAACAGCCACCGCGAGGCGGCGACGCCTGCGATATGCAGCAGCACCGCCAGCCCGGCGAGCAGATGTTTCGCCATGAAGCCCTCGACCGGGAGAATCAGGCAGATCAGCGGCAGGGCAAAGCCCAGCGTGATGGCAATCGCCCGCAGCTTCATCACATGTTTGCGCCCAACCTCATGGACGAATTCGCGCAGCAGATAGTTGGAGCCTGTGTGGGGCGGCTCAAACGCGCGCACGCTGCCGCGATCCCCCAGGCCCGTGGCGGTGCCGATATCGGTGCCGGAGGCTGCGAAGGCCTGATCGCCCTTGGCCCAATAGGCCAGCTGCACCGCGCCTGCGATGGCCAGGAACCACGGCGCCAGGGCCTCGGCCCCTGCCAGCAGCGCCCCGCCTGTGAGGCTGAAGGTCAGAAACATCACGGGCGTCAGTGGCATGTTCCAGCGCGGGATGGTCTTCAGCTGGGTGTAGATCATCGAGGTGGTGAAGACTGTCGCCAGCGACAGCGCTGCACCGATCCAGCCAAGGATCCACCAGTGCGTGTCCAGAAACACAGCGCCAAAGGCAAAGAGCCCCATGATCAGCAGCGCAGCCACCGCGCAGATGCCTTCGCGCGACAGCCAGCTGGTTTTCCACTGGGTGAAGGCACGCCAGGCGCGCTCTGGTCGGCCCAGGTGAAAGGTGGAGGCCAAAAGCCCACCCACCGCAAAGCCGAAGGCCAGCGCGTAGAAGACAAAGGCGACCCAGCCCGTGACCGCCGGTTTGCCCAGCCCCAGGAAGGTCAGGAGACCAAAGCCCAGACCGGAGAGGGTTGTGAAGATGATGACAGAGGGTGCGGGATGCATCAGTTCGATCCCCCTTCGGAGTGGCCGGGAAGTTTGTCGAGCGCCTTGTCCAGCCAGCCCAGGAAGCCCTTGGGCTCTTCTGCGACCGGGGTCAGCAGCGGGGCCAGAACATCGATCTGATCATCGATCTGGTCCTTCGGCCGCGGCGGCAGATATTTGTTCACGGGTTTGGTGCCCAATTCCGGCATCAGATCCATGCCGCCGCGCTCTGCAACCAGTTTGGAGACATCGCTGTCCGGATCGCCCAGGTCGCCAAAGTGGCGGGCCCCAGCAGGGCAGGTGCGCACGCAGGAGGGCACGCGGTCCACTTCGGGCAGGTTTTCATTGTAGATCCGGTCCACGCAGAGGGTGCATTTTTTCATCACCCCCGCGGCCTGATCCAATTCACGCGCACCATAGGGGCAGGACCAGGCACAAAGGCCGCAGCCGATGCAATGGTCCTCGTTGACCAGAACAATGCCGTCTTCGACCCGTTTGTAGCTGGCACCCGTGGGGCAGACGGTGACGCAGGGGGCGTCTTCGCAATGCAGGCAGGATTTGGGGAAATGCACCAGCTGCGCCGCCGGATCGGGCTGGCTGGAACAGGGGCTGGGCTGCACCTCATAGGAGTGCACCCGGTTGAGGAACGTCCCCGACGGATCGCTGCCATAGGCGTTTTGATCCGACAGCGGCGCGCCGTAGTTTTCAGTGTTCCACCCTTTGCAGGAAATCACGCAGGCATGGCAGCCCACGCAGGTGTCCAGGTCAATGACCAGACCCATTTTGCGGTCGGTGTGTGTGGGGAGCTGGGTCATTTCAGCGTGCCTCCGCGTGCGTGTTCAGGTCGGACTGGGGCGCTGCCCCAGACCCCGGGATATTTGAAGCAAGAGGAAGATGGGTCATTTGCCAACCTTCCAAGCCATGTCTTTGGGGCCGGTGCCGACGGGCGAGGTTTGCGCGGGCATGGCGGGTTGGCTTTCCGCCAGATCGTCCGGGGCGGCGGCTTTTTCGATCTTCACCTTGAGATCGAACCAGGCGGCCTGGCCGGTGATCGGATCGGAGTTGGCCCAACGCAGACCGTCGCCTTTGGGGGGCAACAGCTCGTGGATGAGGTGGTTGAGCAGGAAGCCTTTGGTGGCTTCGGGGGCATCCTCTTCCAGCGCCCAGGCGCCTTTGCGTTTGCCGATCGCGTTCCAGGTCCAGACCGTGTTGTCATTGAGCGCGGCCATCTCCATCACCGGGACGGTGATTTCGCCATGGGGGGAGGTGACGCGGGCCCAATCGCCGTCGCTGAGGCCGTTTTCACGCATCAGTTTGGTCGGAACATAAAGCGGGTTACGACCGTGGATCTGGCGCAGCCAGGCGTTTTGCGTACCCCAGGAGTGGTACATCGCCATCGGACGCTGGGTCAGCGCATTGACAGTGTAGCCCTCGTTGCCGTGCTGGTCGGTTTCATACCAGATCGGCAGCGGGTCCATCGTCTCCTTGATCCGCTCGCGCAGATGCTCAGGTGGCTGACGTTCGCCATGGCCTTCGGCGGCGAGCTGGAATTTGCGCAAAGGCTCCACATAGAGCTGGAACAGATAGGGCTGCGGGCTGTCATAGAGGCCAAGGTTCACCGCCCAGTCCTGATAGGCCATGTTCCAGGGTTTGAAATACTGGGCCTCTTCGGGGATATGTTCGACGAAGAAGCCGCCGTTTTCGATGTATTGGTCCAGCTGCTTGGGGTTGACCTCACCGCGGCCGACCTTGCTGCCGTCTTCGCCACGGAACCCTGCGAGCGGGCCGATGCCGGGCTTGCGTTCGTGGTTCACGATATAATCGGCGTAGTCCTGCCATTTGGCGCTGCCATCTTCATGGGTGAAGCCGGGCAGTTTCATTTTATTTGCCAGCTGTACCAGCACCGTCTGGAAACCGCGCACGTCACGGTCGGGTTCCACAACCGGCCAGCGGATTGCGTCGGCGGCGCCATCGGCCTCGCAGATCGGGCGATCAAGCAGCGAAATGCAATCGTGGCGTTCCAGATAGGTGGTGTCGGGCAGGATCAGATCCGCATAGGCCACCATTTCCGAGGAATAAGCGTCGGAATAGATGATCCGGGGGATCACGTAGTCGCCGTTGTCATCGGTGTCGGTGAGCATCTCCATCACGCCGCGGGTGTTCATCGAGGAGTTCCACGACATGTTGGCCATATACATGAACAGCGTGTCGATCTTGTAGGGATCACCGGCGTGGGCGTTGGAGATCACCATATGCATCAGCCCGTGGCTGGACATCGGGTTTTCCCAGGTGAACGCCTTGTCGATGCGCGCGGGGCTGCCATCGGTTTTCAGCGCCAGATGTTCGGGGCCGTGCACGAACCCCAGATGTGGGCCGTCCAGCGGTTTGTTCGGGGTCACCCGGCAATGGGGCGCGGGGTGGGCTGAGACGGGTTTGGGGTAGGGCGGTTTGAAGTGGAAGCCGCCTGGTGCCTCGACTGTGCCCAGAAGGATCTGCAGCACATGCAGCGCGCGGCAGGTCTGGAACCCGTTGGCATGGGCCGAAACCCCACGCATGGAGTGCATCGCCACCGGGCGGCCCTTCATGGTTTTGTGGGTCTCGCCACGGAAATCGGTCCATTCGCGTTCGATTTCAAAGGCTTCGTCAAAGGCGACTCGGGCCAGTTCAGCGGCGATGGCGCGGATGCGTTTGGCAGGCACACCGCAGCGTTCGGCCACGGCTTCGGGGGCGTATTCGTCGCTGAGATAGCGTTGCGCCATCAGTTGGAAGACGCTGACATGGGTGATGTCGCCCATCTGGAAGGCACCGCCCAGATCGGGGCGCACGCCTTTCATGTCGAAGGGAGCCAGCTTGCCGGTGGCGCGGTTGATGACCAGCGGCGCGCCATGATCGTCGCGCAGGAACAGGCCATAGTCGGGGCTGTCAGGGTCCTGATTGACCAGCACGGGCGCGTTGGTGAACTGCGCCAGATATTCCAGGTCGATCTTGCCCGCTTTCATCAGCACATGCACCAGCGCCAGGATGAACAGACCATCGGTGCCCGGTGTGATGCCGACCCAATCATCCGCCACAGCATTGTAGCCCGAGCGGATCGGGTTCACGCCGATGACGCGCGCGCCACGGGCCTTGATCTTGCCGATGCCCATCTTGATGGGGTTGCTATCGTGGTCTTCGGCGACGCCAAACAACATGAACAGCTTGGTGTGGTCCCAGTCGGGCTGGCCGAATTCCCAGAACGCCCCACCCATGGTGTAGATGCCAGCGGTGGCCATATTCACCGAGCAGAAGCCACCGTGCGCCGCATAGTTGCAGGTGCCGAAGTTCTGCGCCCAGAAGCTGGTGAAGCTCTGGGATTGGTCGCGACCAGTGAAAAACGCGAGCTTTTCTGGATTGTCCTTGCGGATCGGTTCCAGCCAGCCGGCCGCGATGTCCAGCGCCTCATCCCAGGAGATTTCCTCGAACTTGCCGGAGCCACGCGGGCCCACACGCTTCATCGGCGCGCGCAGACGCGAGGGCGCATTGTGCTGCATGATGCCGGCAGAGCCTTTGGCACAGAGCACGCCCTTGTTCACCGGATGGTCCCGGTTGCCTTCGATGTAGGCGACGCGTTTCTTGCCGGCCTCATCGGTTTTCATGTGGACGTTGATGCCACAGCGACAGGCGCACATGTAGCAGGTGGTCTGGCGGATTTCCTCCGAGACCGGGGGAGAGGTGTTCACCTCGGGTTGCTGGAATGTCATCTGGCCTCCCTAGTTTTTGTTGTGTGTCAGGTCAGGATCGAAATCCCCACGAGGATGACAGCGGCGATAAAGATGGTTTCCGTGACCAGCAGCGCGATGGCGGCACCGCCCACGGAGAGCACCTGTTTGAGATTGCTTTTCATGCCCACCGCCGCGATGGCGATCAGCAGGAGCCAGCGCGACAGGCTGCTGAGCAGCTCTTCCAGGGCCGCTGGAATGAGGCCTGCCGAATTCAGCGCGGCGAGCACGATAAAGGCGATGACGAAACCGGGCAGCAACGGCGGGCGTTTGCCATCGCTTGGCGGTTCGGCAAAGCGGCGGATGGCGAGCGAGGCGATCAGCACCACAGGGGCCAGCATCGACACCCGGATCAGTTTGACCAATGTGGCTGTGTCGCCGGTTTCTTCGGAGATCGAAAAGCCCGCGCCAACCACCTGCGCCACATCATGGATGGTGCCGCCCAGGAACACGCCCGCCTGGATCGGATCGAATTCGAGCATACGGGCCAGGATCGGATAGGCGATCATGGCAACGGTGGACAGCACGGTGACGCCCATCACCGTGAAGATCAGCCGCTGCTCGGAGCGTTCATCACGCGGCAGAATGGCGGCAATGGCCATGGCAGCAGAGGCCCCGCAGATGGCAACAGACCCCGCGGTCAGCAGGGCAAACCGCCATTTGTGACCAAAAAATCGCGCCACCAGCAGACCAAACGCGATGGTGGCCGCCACGCCCGCCACGGTGAGCGCGATCAGCGGCAGGCCAAGATCCGCGAGCAGCATCATCGACACCCGCACCCCCAGCAGCGCCACGCCCAGGCGCAGCAACGTGCGCGCCGAGAAGGCCACGCCGGGGACCGTGCGCCCCTCTTCGCCAAGGAAGCTGACCGCGATGCCCAGCAACAGGGCCATCAGCATCGCAGGGGTGGCATAATGTTCTGCCAGAAACTGGGCCGTCACCGCAACGATCACGGAAACGGTGATGCCGGGAAATAGAATACGCCCCTGTTCCTTGAGTGTGGCAAAGCCTGTGCCAGTAAACCATGTTGGCATCTTGTCTTGACGTCCGATCATCAACTGTCCTGTAAGGGTCGTGCGCTCAGGCTAGGGGGGATTTCTGGCGGGCGCGAGGAAAATTTTCGCATGAGTGTGGAGAGACCGGAACGGTCTCCCCTTTGGTGATTAAAAGCGAGGCTTAGCGTTCCGACAGCGGCGTGTAGGCGCGTGGCTCTGGCCCGTTGTAGAGCGTCAGCGGACGGATCAGGATATTGCCGCGCTGCTGTTCGATGCATTGGATGATCCAGCCGGGCATGCGGCCGATGGCAAAGATCGGCACATAGAGGTCCATGGCGATGCCGTGCAGCTGGTAGATCACGCCGGAATAGAAATCGACGTTCACGTTCAGACCGTGGCGGGCATAGGGCTGCATCGCCTCCACAACCGCTTGCAGGATTTCATACCACTCCGGCGCACCCATTTCTTCGCCCAGCTGGCGCACGCCCTCGCGCATGTGGCGGGCGCGGGGGTCTTCCTTGCGGTAGACCCGGTGGCCAAAGCCGGTGACGGCTTCTTTGGCGGCGCGCTTTGCCTTGACGTAGGCGGCCGCGTTATCGGGGGTGCCGATGTCGTGGACCATCTTCATGACGTCCTCGGCCGCGCCACCATGGGCGGGACCGGCCAGGGTGGAGAGCGCCGTGACGATGCCGCCGTGCAGGTTGGTTTCGGTGCCAATGGTGACCCGCGCGGCAAAGCTGGAGGCATTGGCGCCATGTTCTGCGTGGAGGATGAAATCCACATCCGCAAGGCGGGTGGCTTCGGGGGTGGGTTTTTCACCCTTCAGCATCCACAGCCAGTTGCCCGCGTGGCTGAGCGTCTGGTCCGGGGTCACAGGATCGCGCCCGTTGCGGATGGCATCATGGGCGGCGATGATGATCGGCACCTGTGAAATCAGGCGGATGCCGTTGGCAACAAAAGCCTCTTCGCCCACGTTCTGGCTGTCGGGCTCCATGGCCGCGAGGGCGGACACGGCGGTGCGCAGCACATCCATCGGGTGGCCGTCTTTGGTGGCGCGGATGATATCCATCACCGCATCAGGCAGCACGCGCGCGGATTTCAGCGCGCCATCGAAGGCGGCCAATTGGGCGGCAGTGGGCAGGTCGCCGTGGATCAGAAGGTAGCAGACCTCCTCGAAGGTGGCATGGGTGGCGAGATCGTGAATCGAATATCCACGATAGCTCAGCTCTCCTTTGGCCCCATCAATATCCGACACACCTGAGCGCTCAAAGTAGATCCCTTTTAGGCCACGGTTGATCTTGACGTTATCGCTCATTGCTGGCTCCTTTTCTCCAAATTGGAGATTGAAATGACTGTACTTGAAAACGCATATGCGCTTGCCCGGGACCGCAAAGCCCGGGTTGTGTTCCCGGAAATTGATGATCCCAGAGTGGCGGCCGCCGTGGACGAGCTGACCCGTGAGGGGCTGGTGGAGGCGGTGCCGTTGGCGCCTGTGTCGCAGGCGCATGTGGATGTTTTGGTCTCGGCGCGTGGCATGAAGGAAGCGATCGCCAAACGGATGCTGGCAAAGCCGCTGTACCGCGCCGCCGCGATGGTGGCTGCTGGTGAGGCAGAGGCGATGGTGGCGGGCGCAGATGCGCCAACCCGCCGGGTGATCGAGGCGGCCAGCATCGGCATCGGGTTGGATGCGGGCGTCAGCACAGCCTCGTCGTTCTTCTTGATGGTGTTTCCCGATGGGCGCGAATTTGTGTTTGCCGATTGCGCAGTGAACGTCGCACCGGATGCGAGCCAACTTGCTGATATTGCACGCGCTTCTTCGCGTTCGGCAGAGGCGCTTTTGGGGCGTTCGCAGGTCGCGATGCTGTCATTTTCCACCGGCACATCCGGCGATGGCGACAGTGTTGCGCTGGTGCGAGAGGCTGCAGAAGCGACCGGTTTTGCGGGGCCGGTGCAGGCGGATGCGGCGCTCAATCCGGTGATCGCGGAGAAGAAAGGCATCGCGCCGCTGGCGGCAAATGTGCTGATTTTTCCGACGCTGGATGCGGGCAATATCGGGTATAAACTCTGCCAGGAACTGGGCGGTGCGCAGGCGCTGGGACCGTTCTTGCAGGGCTTTGCCAAGCCGGTTTGCGATCTCAGCCGGGGCGCGTCTGTTGCCGATATCGTGGCGGCAACAGTGCTGACGGTGGCCCAGATCTGATCGGATTTCAGGTCGTCAAAAACATGGGAGGCGCTGATCATGGCGCCCCCAACAAAGAGCGCGCATCCATGGCGATCTGGCGCTCTTCCTCGGCTTTCACCACCCAGATCGAGACCTTGGATGTGGCCGCATGAAGCCGGGTTTTTCGGGCGTGATTCGCATCGATATCCATGCGTGCGCCGATCCATTCCAGACCACGCAGGATCCGGGCGCGCACGGCGACCGCATTTTCGCCGATCCCGCCGGTGAAAGCGATGGCGTCCAACCCCTCCATCGCGGCAATCAAACTGCCGGCATGACGCAGGCTCCAATAGCAGAAATGTTCGATGGCAAAGGCGCTGTCTGCGCTTGGGTCCAGCATCAGATTGCGCATGTCGGACTTGCCACCAGACAGGCCCAGCAGGCCGCTTTCGTTGTTCAGAATCGCTTTGGTCCGTTCCAGCCCGTTGTCTTCGACCAGCCGCAGAACCGCATTTGCATCGATGCCGCCGGAGCGGGTGCCCATGGTCAGCCCATCGAGCGGGGAATAGCCCATGGTGGTGGCAATGGAGCGACCGTTGTGGATGGCACAAAGCGAGGCGCCATTGCCCAGGTGAAAGGCCAGCAGCCGCGATGGCAGCGGCGCATCCGAGACCTCTGGCAGGCAACGCACCATGGAGGCGTAGGACAGCCCGTGAAACCCGTAGCGGCGGATGCCTTTGGTCTCTTCCACACGCGGGATCGCATAGCGGGTGGCAACATCGGGGTTGCTGGCGTGGAAAGAGGTGTCGAAGCTGGCAAATTGCGGCAGTTTCGGGTTCAGCGAGGCCAGCGTGTCGATGGCGGCCAGACTGTGGGGGTTGTGCAGCGGTGCCAGTGGGGTGCAATCGGCAATGGCGGCGCGGATTTCCGGGCTGATGCGCACCGGTGCGGTCAACCTGCGGCCACCATGCACCACGCGGTGCCCTGCGGCGGCCAGCGTGTCGGGATCGATCCCATAGTCGGGCAGCGCCGCCAGGATCGCGGCGAGGGCCCCGGCATGGGTGGCAAATTTGCTGTCCTTGCTGTCGGCCCCGATGGTCAGGCGGGATTGCGGCGTGCCGATGCCTTCGGCCATGCCGGCAATGCGTTCTTCGATCTGGCCATCAAAGACGGCAAATTTGATCGAGGACGATCCGGAGTTAAGGATCAGGATTTCCTGGCTTTTCTTCGCCTGAGCGGGGGCTTTGGTCTCATTCTGGGTCATAGCGCTACCTTTGCGATGTTGAGCACCGCAAGCCCGGCCAGAAGCGTGACCACATAGCGGCGGAACAGAGTGGGAGAGGCCAGTGCAAACCCGCGAGAGCCGACCCAGACGCCTGCGCCCAGAACCGGAAAGGCCAGCAGCACGCCCCAGAGCGTGTCGGGGCCAACCAGTCCGTGGGCCGACATCACTGGCAGGGCCATAACGTCAATGCCGGTCAGATAGACCACCATGGTGGCCCGGAACACGGCGGGGGGGATGGGTTGCGCGGTCAGGAAAGCCGCAGCGGGCAGACCGCCGACCCCGGCACTGTTGGCCATGCCAGAGGCCATGCCCACGGCCACATGGCCACCGGTGCCGATGGGGCGCGACAGGCTCCAACCGCTGAGCAGCAGCAGGCTGAGGGCGAGGATCAGGGCGGAAATCACCAGTCGGGCCTGCTCCGGATCGAGCCGCGCCATCAGCGCCACGGAGGGCACGGTGGCGATGGCGGCTCCGGCGAGCAGGGCCAGGGTGCGGCGCCAGTCGATATGGGGCCGGATGCCCCGCGCCTGAAACGCTGTCATCGCAATTTCGC
The DNA here is from genome assembly GCF_022825805.1 of Phaeobacter sp. GTDB lineage: Bacteria > Pseudomonadota > Alphaproteobacteria > Rhodobacterales > Rhodobacteraceae > Phaeobacter. The sequence continues at coordinate 15,091 of NZ_JAJDWC010000046.1, read as the reverse complement.
AGGCAAAGACGACGGGAATAAGCGGCAGCGGATTGGTGATCAACGCCGCCAGAATGATAAAGATCGCGGAAAATCCAAAACCGGAATAGCCGCGAATAAAGGCCGCCGCAAACAGGGCGGCGGCCAAAAAGGCGCCCTCGCCAATTGAGAGATCAAAAGGCAGGGGCATAGGCGTTAGACCTGCTGTTCGCGCATGTCGGCCTTGTTGATGCCAGCCACGCGGACCGGCTTCTTCATGGCGTCGCGGCGGAACGGCTCACCGAGTTCCTGGTTGATCATCGCTTCGATCAATGTGGTCTTGCCGTTTTTCTGGTCTTCGATGGCCTGCGCCAGGGCGGAGGTCAGCTCGTCCATGGTGCGAGCGACCACACCTTGCAGACCGCAGGCTTTGGCCATGCCAGCATAAGAGACCTGCTCGTCCAGTTCAGTGCCGACGAAGTTGTCATCGAACCACAGGGTGGAGTTCCGCTTTTCCGCACCCCACTGGTAGTTGCGGAATACGATGTGGGTGATGGCAGGCCATTCGCCGCGGCCAATGGCGGTCAGCTCGGTCACCGCGATGCCGAAGGCACCGTCGCCGGAGAAACCCACAACCGGCACGTCAGGCTGGCCGATCTTGGCGCCAACGATGGCAGGCAGACCGTAGCCGCAGGGGCCGAACAGGCCAGGTGCGAGGTATTTGCGGCCCTCATCGAAGGATGGGTAGGCGTTGCCGATGGCGCAGTTGTTGCCGATGTCGGAGGAAATGATCGCCTCGCGCGGCAGCGCCTGCTGGATCGCACGCCATGCCATACGGGGGGACATCCAGTCCGGTTTGTCGGCACGCGCACGTTCGTTCCAGGTGGTGCCTGGATCGTCGTCTTCGTGGGTCATCTCGGTGAGCTGCTGGGCCCAGCGGGATTTGGTTTCCGCGATGTGGTTGCGGCGCGCGTCGCGGCCTTCGTCGCCTGCGGTTTCGCTGAGACGGGCGAGAATGCCCTGCGCCACTTTGGCTGCGTCACCGATGATGCCGACCGACACCTTCTTGGTCAGGCCGATGCGGTCGGGGTTGATGTCCACCTGGATGATCTTGGCGTCTGCGGGCCAGTACTCCATGCCGTAGCCGGGCAGGGTGGAGAACGGGTTCAGACGGGTGCCGAGGCAGAGCACGACGTCTGCTTCTTTGATCAGTTCCATACCGGCCTTGGAGCCGTTGTAGCCCAGCGGGCCTGCAAACAGCGGGTGGTTGCCGGGGAAGGCGTCGTTGTGCTGGTAGCCCACGCAAACTGGTGCATCCAGACGTTCGGCCAGCTCTTGCGATGCTGCGATGCCGCCTTTGGACAGAACCACACCGGCGCCGTTGAGGATCACGGGGTTCTTTGCTTCGGACAGCAGTTTGGCGGCGTCGGCCACTGCGGTTTCGCCACCGGCGGGGCGCTCGAACTCGACGATTGCGGGCAGTTCGATGTCGACAACCTGGGTCCACATGTCACGCGGGATGTTCAGCTGTGCAGGTGCAGAGGCGCGTTTTGCGTTCATGATGACGCGGTTCAGCACTTCGGCCACGCGGGAGGGGTCGCGGACCTCTTCCTGATAGGCGACGCAGTCGGCGAACATGCGCATCTGTTCCATTTCCTGGAAACCGCCCTGACCGATGGTCTTGTTTGCTGCCTGCGGTGTCACCAGCAGCAGCGGTGTGTGGTTCCAATAGGCGGTTTTGACGGCGGTGACGAAGTTGGTGATGCCGGGGCCGTTCTGGGCGATCATCATCGACATTTTGCCGGTCGCGCGGGTGTAGCCATCGGCCATCATGCCGCCAGACCCTTCGTGGGCACAGTCCCAGAAGGTGATGCCCGCTTCAGGGAAGATATCCGAAATTGGCATCATGGCCGAACCGATGATGCCAAACGCATGTTGGATGCCATGCATTTGCAGCGTTTTGACAAATGCTTCTTCGGTGGTCATTTTCATTGCGTGTGCTCCTGGTGAGACGCCAAAAAGAGCCGGCACTGCGGCCGGGATAACTTGGTTTATGCTGCCGTGAGGAGCCGGGTTAGGGCCAGTTCTACAACCCGCTTAATGCCAGTAGCGCCAATATGCGGCGGGTTCTGGTTTTGGGTCACGCTTGGAACTGGTTTGGGCCAAGCGCGGTCGGGGAGCCGCCTGCACGGCTGAGCGTTACAGGCACGAAAGCGCCGCGGCTGGGGTGGCCGCAGCGTGCATCGCCTCGCACTTGGGGCTCAATCTGGCGTGGGATCAGCCCGCTTTGGCGCGGGAGGGGCGCAGGGCCTGCGCCAGCAAGGCCAGCCCGGGTTCGATGCGATTGGCCGGGATCGATGAATAGCCAAGGCGATAGTAATTCGCTTTGCGATGGGCCTCGGCAAAGAACGGCGCGCCGGGTTCGATGATCACGCTTTTCTGTTTCAGCGCGGCAGAGACGACAGCGGTGTCGACGCCATCCGGGGCCCGCATCCACAGTGAAGAGCCGCCATAGACGCCAACGCCTGCCACCGTCAGACCGTGCTGGTCGATGGCCTCTTCGATCACGCAGCGGCGGTCGTGCAGCACCTTTGCCATGCGGCGGATCTGGGCATCGTAATGACCGAGCGACAGGAAATAGGCCACGGTCCGCTGCACATGTCCGGGCGGGTGGCGCAGGACATTGGCCCGCAACGCACGGGCCTGGCGGATGAAGGGTTCTGATCCGACCAGATACCCCAGCCGCAGACCGGGGAAGAGCGATTTGGAGAAGCTGCCGACGTAGACAACCCGCCCATCGGTGTCGAGCGACTTGAGCGCCGGGGACGGCGCCCCGAGGAAAGACATCTCGAATTCGTAATCATCCTCCACGATCACGGCATCGATCTCTCGCGCGCGGTCGAGCAGCTGTTTGCGGCGCGCCATCGGCATGGTGGCGGTGGTTGGGCTCTGGTGGCTGGGGGTTGTGAAAATCACATCTGTGTCGTCCGAGACCGTCTCGGGCGGCAGCCCGTCATGGTCCACCGGTAGGCACTCGATCTCGCAGCCGCGATAGACCAGCTGATCGCGCAGGGTGTAATAAGTCGGATCCTCCAGCGCGGCCTTGCGCCCCGGTGCCAGCAGCAGCTGCGCCGCCAGCCAAAGCGCGTTTTGCGCCCCCAGGGTGATCAGGATCTCCTCGGGTCGGGCGGAAATGCCCCGGCGGGGCAGGGTGTGGCGGGCGATATATTCGATCAACAGCGGATCATCCTGATCGAAATAATCGTTGGTGAGCGCGGCAAAATCCTTTTGCCCCAGGGCGCGCAGCGCGCAGAGCCGCCAATTCGCATGATCAAACAGCGAGGCATCGGCCTGCCCGTAGATGAAAGGATACCGGAAATCGCGCCAGTTCTGTGGTTTGCGAGGGGTGTCGCCGCTGCTGAAATCGCCAACCAGCGCTTCGGACCAGTTCACGGTGTCCATGGATTTTGCCGAAGGTGCATAGGTCGGCGGCACAGGGGCGTTCTCCGACACATAGTATCCTGAGCGCCCTTTGGAGATCAGGTAGTCATTGGCCAGAAGTTCGGTATAGGCCAGCGTCACCGTGATCCGGCTGATCCCCAGATGCGCTGCCAGCTTGCGCGAGGAGGGCAGTTTTTCCCCGACCCGCAGGCGGCCCGAAAGAATGCCTTCGGCGATCATTTCCTGGATCTGCGCCTGCAGCGTGCCCTGGGCATCGGGGTTGAGAAAGAAGGTGTCGACAGAAATGGCCATGGGGGCACTTTAAGCTGGACATAAGTCAGGTGCAATCTGGACTTACATTGATCTGGCAGAATACTGCTGTTGCAGGGTTGGACTGGGTAAGCTGGGTTGAAACGCGCTGAACTGGACCGAACCGGACCGAACAGGATGGAAATGGGGCTGGCCCCGATCCGGTCAGGCTCGGAGGTCAGCGGTTCATCAGGTGGGTCAGGTGCGCCTTGATGACCGGCCATTCGGCATCGGTGATGGAATAGACCGCAGTGTCGCGCAGCGTGCCATTTGGCATCACCGCATGGGCACGCAGGATCCCATCGAGCTGTGCGCCCAGACGTTCGATGGCTGCGCGGCTTTGGCGGTTCAAGCGGTGGGTGCGGAACTCCACGGCGATGGCCTCCAGCTGTTCAAAGGCATGGCGCAGCATCAGCCATTTGCATTCGGTGTTCAGCCCGCTGCGCTGCACGGCTTTACGATACCAGGTGGAGCCGATTTCCAGCCGCTGATTGGTGGCGTCAATGTTCATATAGGTGGTCATGCCGACGGCCTGTCCGTTGGGAGTGAGAATGGCAAAAGGGGCCATGGTCCCTTGTGCCTGCTGCGCCAGGCGTTGGTCGATTTCGGCGCTGATGTCCTGTGGTGCGGGAACAAATGTGTACCACAGGTGATGCAGGTCCCCGTCTGCGGCTGCTTCGGCGAGGTCGGGGGCATGTGCGTGGGACAATGGCGCGAGTGCGACGCGATTGCCTGTCAGGTTGGTTGGAGAGGCCCACATGGGAAAACACCTTTGGTCTGCGATCGGATGTGATCTGTGATCTGAGACCCCTGAGATGCAAGAAAGGTGGCCCGTTGGACAGGGCCACCCTCCGCATTTTTTATCAGGCCAGATGCGTCCCGGCAGAGATGACCCGGCGGTGGCGTTGCCGGGTCTTGCTGCGGGACGTGGGCAGGTGCCGCGTCAGCCGAAGACTTTGGTCAGCGCGACATCCACTGCGTCGGTGATCCGGTCGACATCTTCTGGCGTCACGATCAGAGCCGGGCTGAAGCACAGGGTGTTGTTCTTGCCGGGAATGGAGCGGTTGGTGACACCGATGATCACCGCCTGATTGCCACATTCGGCCACAACGGCCTGCGCCAGTTTCTCTGCCACGGGTTCTTTGGTTTCGCGATCTGCGACCAATTCCGCCCCGAGGAACAGACCCTTGCCGCGCACGTCGCCGATCACCGCGTGCTTTTCCTTCAGCGCTTCGAGGTTTGCTTTCATCCGCGCGCCCATGGCGGTGCAGTTGTCCAGCAGGTTTTCGTCCTCGATGATCTTCATGTTGGCCAGAGCCGCCGCCGGGCCTGCGGTGCAGCCCCCGAAGGTGGAGATGTCGCGGAAGTAGTTCATCGGATCGCTAGCGTCGTCCTTGAACATGTTGAACACTTCTTCGGTGGTCACAAGGCAGGCAATCGCCGCGTAGCCGGAGGCCACACCTTTGGCCATGGTCACGAAGTCTGGCTGGATGCCATACTGCTGATAGCCAAACCAGGTGCCGGTGCGACCAATGCCGCAGACCACTTCGTCGATGTGCAGCAGGATATCGTATTTCTTGCAGATTTCCTGCACGCGCGGCCAGTAGCCTTCGGGTGCTTCGATCACGCCACCGCCTGCGGTCACTGGCTCGAGGCAGAGCGCGCCAACGGTTTCAGGACCTTCGCGCAGGATGACCTCTTCGATCAGGTTGGCGGCGGCAACGCCGAACTCTTCGCCGGACAGATGCTCCAGGCCGAGTTCATGCTTGCGGTACTCCATGCAGTGGGGGACGCGCACGAAGTCTGGCGCGAAGGGGCCATACTGGGCGTTGCGCTCGTCCTGGCCACCGGCCGACATCGTGGCCAGCGTGGAGCCGTGATAGTCGCGGTCGCGATACAGGATCTTGGTTTTCTTGCCGCCATATTTCTTGTGCGCGATCTGGCGCACCATCTTGAAGGCTTTCTCGTTCGCCTCGGAGCCGGAGTTGTTGTAGTAGACGCGGCTCATGCCTGGCATCTTTTCAATCAGCTTCTCGGCAAAAAGTGCCCCGGGGATGGAACCTGCGGACTGCGCGAAATAGCAGAGCTTCATCAGCTGGTCATAGACCGCTTTGCAGATCTCTTCGCGGCCATAGCCGACGTTGACGGTCCAGACGCCGCCAGAGACCGCATCGAGCCATTCTTTGCCGTTCTGATCCCAAACGCGCATGCCTTTGCCTTCGACGATGATGCGGGGATCACTGTCTTCAAAGGGTTTGTGCTGGATCAGGTGGTGCCAGACGTTGGCTTTGTCGGCGGCGATGACGCGGCTCAGATCGTTTTCGTTGAACGTGCCGTCCATGACATGTCCTTTCTATCCTGTTTGAAAATGCGAACTGTCACCGAACAGCCGGTCAGACTCGCCCTGTGGTTACGAAACGCTAAATACGGCGATTGCTCTAGGTCCAGTTGCTGGTGCGCTTTGTGTCCAGAAGGCGGCCGTGACGCGCTGATCTAGGCGTTGGTGCGGGAGGTGGCGCCATGGTCGTGACAACAAAACATTTGTTCTGTCTTTGGGGAATTGTGGCGCGGCTTGCCGCTGGGGCAGGGTCAGCGACGGGCGTGATCCAACCTGCATGGGGCGGGGCGTGATTCTTGCGATGGATGTGTGATGGAGCAGAACTCCATGACGAACTTGGAAATGGCAGATTTTGATTTGGCAGACTTTGACTTGATGGTGGCGCCCAACGGGGCGCGGCGCATGGCGCAGGATTATGCCGGGCTGCCGGTCACGGCGGAGGCGCTGGGGCAGACGGCGGCGGCGTGTTTTGCAGCCGGGGCGCAGGCGATTCACATGCATGTGCGCGATGAAACCGGCCAGCATTCGCTGGATGCAGGCCGCTACCGCGAGGCGATGGCGGCGGTCGCAGACGCTGCGCCGCAGATGGCGATCCAAATCACCACCGAAAGCGCGGGCCTGTTTGGGGTTGCAGATCAGCTGGCCTGCCTTGAGGCGCTGCGCCCGGCTGCGGCTTCGGTGTCGGTGCGGGAAATGGCCCGCGACTGGGACCTGGCGGCGCGGGCCTATGCGCTATGTGCCGAGGCGGGAACCGAGGTGCAGCACATTCTATATGGCCCCGACTGTATTGCAGAGCTGCGCGCGGCCTATGCCCGCGGTGATATTCCCACCACCATGCGGTCGGCGATCTTTGTTCTGGGCAAATATGATCCCCCCCGTCTGGCACGACCGCAGGAGCTGCGCCCGTTTTTGGCCGCGACCGCAGATCTGGACCTGCGCTGGGGTCTGTGCGCGTTTGGGCGCGACGAACACGCCTGTCTGCTGGCAGCGTTGGAGGCCGGTGGCCAGCTGCGCATTGGGTTTGAAAACAACACCCAACGGGCGGATGGGTCGCCCTATGCTGACAATGCGGCCTCGGTCGCTGAGTTTGTGGCCGCGGCCCGTGCCGCAGGGCATTGCCCGCGACCGATGTCTGTTTCTGGCGGTTCTGTTTCTGCCGATTCTGTCTCTCCCCGTCCTGTTTCTACTGATGAAGGAGCTCTGTCATGAGCCATGTGTTTCCCCGCCATACAAAAGCCAATCTGCCCACCGCCGTTACGGGCGAGGGGTGTTACCTGATTGATGCAAACGGCAAACGCTACTTCGATGGATCCGGCGGCGCGGCGGTGTCCTGCCTTGGTCATTCTGATGCGGAGGTGATCGCCGCAGTGCAAGAACAGGTGGGCAAATTGGCCTTTGCCCACACCGGTTTTCTGACCTCCGATCCGGCAGAGGAGCTGGCGGACCTGCTGATCTCGCAGGCGCCGGGAGAGCTGGACCGGGTGTATTTCGTGTCGGGCGGATCAGAGGCGACGGAAGCGGCGATCAAACTGGCGCGGCAATATCATCTGGAACGCGGCGACACGACACGTCGCCATGTGATCGCGCGGCGGCAGAGCTACCATGGCAATACGCTTGGGGCGCTGGCGGCTGGTGGCAATGAATGGCGGCGGCAGCAGTTTTCGCCGCTGCTGATCGACATCTCGCACATCGCGCCCTGCTATGAATATGTCGACCGTGGCGATGGCGAGAGCAGCTATGACTACGGTCAGCGGGTCGCCAATGAGCTGGAGGCAGAGATCCTGCGCCTCGGGCCGGAAACGGTGATGGCCTTCATGGCGGAGCCGGTTGTCGGCGCGACATCCGGGGCGGTGCCTGCTGTCGAAGGGTACTTCAAGCGCATTCGCGAGATCTGTGACCAATATGGTGTTTTGCTGATCCTGGATGAGGTGATGTGCGGCATGGGGCGCACCGGTCATCTTTATGCCTGTGAGGCAGATGGGGTAGCACCGGATATCCTGTGTATCGCCAAAGGGTTGGGTGCAGGCTATCAGCCGATTGGCGCCATGCTGTGCAGTCGCGAGATCTATCAGGTGATCGAAGCGGGCAGCGGATTTTTCCAGCACGGTCACACTTATATTGGCCATCCGGTCGCAACCGCTGCCGGGCTGGCGGTGGTCCGGGCGCTGTTGGAGCGCGGTCTGGTGCAGCGCAGCGCGGACATGGGGGCGAAACTGCATGATGCATTGGTGGCCCGGTTCGGGCAGCACCCGCATGTGGGCGATCTGCGGGGGCGTGGGTTGTTCCGTGGCGTCGAACTGGTGGCGGACCGCGAAAGCAAGACACCGTTTGATCCGGCGCTTGGTCTAGCAGGCAAGCTGAAGAAGGCCGCGTTCGAGGCGGGGCTGATCTGCTACCCGATGTCGGGCACCCGTGATGGGCGGCAGGGCGATCATATCCTGCTGGCCCCGCCCTTCATCCTCAGCGAGGATCAGATCGGCGAGATCACCGACAAGCTGGTGCTGGCGATGGAGCAGGTGCTGCCCGAGCGGGTCTGATCGCGGAAGGGTTTAACGGCATTCCCCCGAATTTCGTGTTCATATGAGCGGGGGAATGTCAGCTTTGGCAGGGTTTGATCGCAGGAAGATATATCTTCGTTGTCATAATGTGAAATTTTTCTGAGTTTGATGTGGTTTTTGAAAGCAAACTTGCATCTCTCACGGGGTATTTTTTGGGTTCTACGATAAGGAACCGATCAAATGACCACTTTTTCCCCCGCTGATGATCTGCTTGACCGTTTTGCCGCGTCCTTGTCCGGCCCCGATTGTCTGGACCGATTGCGGCAGGGGGTGATTGGCGAGGGGGCGCCTGTGCCGGGGGCAAATGGCCCTTTGGCGCTGGTCTATGCCGATTATGTCGCCTCCGGTCGCGCCCTGCGTCAGGTGGAGGAATTCGTGCTGAATGAGGTGCTGCCCTATTACGCCAACAGCCACACTGAGGCGTCTTATTGCGGCAGTTTCATGACCCGGATGCGCAAGGCGGCGCGCCAGACGATTGCCCGGATTTGTGGCGCGGATGACCGCTTTGCCACGGTGTTCACCGGGTCTGGGGCCACGGCTGGGCTCAACCGGTTGGTGCATCTTTTGGGCGTGTCGGATGCGGTGACAGCGGGCCGTCGCCCGCTGATCATTCTGGGCCCTTACGAACATCACTCCAACATTCTGCCCTGGCGCGAGAGCGGCGCGGAGGTGGTCGAAGTCCCCGAGGCCGCCACAGGTGGGCCGGATCTGGATGCGCTGGAGCAGTTGCTGCAAGAGGCGGCATCGCCGGATCGGTTGATCGTTGGGGCGTTTTCTGCGGCCTCCAATGTCACCGGGATTGTCACCGACACCGATGCTGTCAGCCGTCTGTTGCGCCGCTATGGGGCGCGGGTGGTCTGGGATTATGCCGGTGGTGGGCCCTATCTGCCGATGGATATGGCCGCGGGCACGGACGCGGAAAAAGATGCGATCGTGTTTTCGGCGCATAAATTCCTGGGTGGTCCTGGCGCGTCCGGTGTGATGATCCTGCGCCGCGACGCGGCGGTGCGCAGCAGGCCGACCTTGCCCGGAGGCGGCACCGTGACCTTCGTGTCGCCATGGCAGCATGACTACAACCCGGATCTGGTGGTGCGCGAAGAGGCGGGCACCCCCAATGTGGTGGGGGATATTCGCGCGGCCCTGTGTCTTTTGGTGAAAGAGGCGATGGGCGCTGATTTTCTGCGCCGCCGTCAGGAAGAGCTGCGCCAGCGCGCGTTGCGGGGGTGGCGTGGTCTGGAGACGCTGCAGATCCTGGGCAATCCCGACGCGACCGAGCGCTTGCCGATCTTCTCGCTGCAGCTGCGCGATCCAAACAGTGGTGCGCTGGTGCATCAGCAATTGGTCACCCGGATGTTGTCGGATGTCTATGGCGTGCAGGCCCGCGGGGGCTGTGCCTGTGCGGGTCCTTATGCCCATCGTCTGCTTGATATCGAACCGCCGCGTTCGGCCCAGATGCGGGCGGCCATTCTGGCGGGGCAGGAGATGGAGAAACCGGGGTGGACCCGGCTCAACTTCTCGGCGTTGTTGAGCGATGAGAAAGCGGATGTGATCATTGATGCGGTGCGCGCACTGGCGCTGGATCCCGGCCAGCACAGTGGCGCCTATCAGGCCGATCCTGCGACTGCGCGGTTTCAGCGGAATGTGGCCTGATGTGCCGACTGTTGGCCTGGCAGGGCAGCCCGCGATATCTGGAGGATCTGGTGTTTGTGCCAGAACATTCGCTGGTCCATCAAAGCCGTCACGCGCTGATTTGCAAAACGCCGATCAATGCCGATGGGTTCGGGCTGGCGTGGTATTCGGAGCGGGCTGAGCCGTGCCTCTATAAGGACACGCATCCGGCCTGGTCCGATCCAAACCTGGCGCAGCTGTCGCGGCACACCAAGACGGGGTTGTTTCTGGCCCATGTCCGCGCCTCCACTGGCACTGCGGTGTCGCGCAACAATTGCCATCCGTTTGCCTGCGGGCGCTGGAGTTTTATGCACAACGGGCAGGCGGGCGGACATATGCAGTTTCGCAAACAGCTGGATATGCTGATCCCCGATCAGATCTATGACAGCCGTTTGGGTGGCACCGAGAGCGAGGCAATTTTCCTGATCGCGCTGGGCCTGGGGCTGGATCGAGATCCTATCGGTGCTGTCGCCATGGCGGTGCAGCAGGTCGAGGCGCTGTCGCGCAGCTCTGGCAGCCTGCCGCATATGCGTTTCGGGGCCTGCTGGTCGGATGGCGCGCGTTTGTTTGCCGCGCGCTATGCCTCTGATCGTCATGCGCCCAGTCTTTATTATCGCTGCTACGAGGATGGTGTCATCGTCACCTCAGAGCCGCTGGACAGCCAGACCGATGATTGGGTTGAGGTGCAACCGGGGTACGCGTTGATCATCGAGGGGGGAGCAGTTCAAGAAGTGCCTTTCCTACCGCGATGATCGCAGCAAGATTGTATGTAATAAAAACATATAGTTAAATGAATATCTGAAAAATTGGATGTTGGAGCCTATTCCAACATCGCCGTTCTGCGATAGAACCTGTACCAGCCATATCCTGTGACAGGTCTTCGCCATGCCCCTTCGTTTGTTTTCCACCCGCTCCCGGCCCATGCATATGGGGCCATTTCCGATGGAGCGGTTGCAGCCGGGGGCTTTGCCGGATCTGACAGCTGTGCCGCGGTTTCAACCGCTGACCTTTGCGCGGCCCGATGCGCCGGCCTCCATCGTGAATGCGATGGGCGAGTATCAGGCGATGATGGATGCGATCCGCGATGGGCTGGTGAACAAGGCGCAGGCCGATTGCCCCAGCGATCCGATGCAGCGCGCCCAGCATATCAAATCCTTTGGCTATTTTTGTGATGCTGCCATGGTTGGCATTGGTCCGATGCCTGCCTCTGCCCGGCTGGATGTGCCCTATCGCAACCCGGATATCGACCGGTTGGCCCATGATCTGAAAACGCGGCAGACCAAGACGCTGGCCTCTGGCATCGACATGATCATGGCGGATCTGCGCGATGCGATGGAGGCACCGCCCACCACCATCGGCGATCACACCCATTCGATTGTCTTTCTATATGAAATGCCACGGGATCCGCGCCCTGATGAAGCGGGCTGCGAGTGGCTGGAGGGGGCAGAGCGCCACCGCGCCTGCCTGCGTGCGGCGGAAACGGCCGTGGTGTTGGCCAACTACATTCGACTGCTCGGTTGGGATGCAAAGGCACATACCGGCACATCGTCAGATGTGGATCTGAACCAACTGACCGTGGCGGCAGGGCTTGCGACGGTGGAGGATGGCAAGCTGGTCAATCCCTATCTGGGCACGCGGTTTGGGGTTGCGGTGGTCACGACAGATTTCGATCTGGCGCAGGATCAGCCGTTGCTGCCCCAGGCGCAGCAGCCGGTGATGCAGGTGAAAGGGCCGAAATGGTGGCTCGGTCTCGATTCGCAGCGGTCGGCGCTGAATGGTGATCCTTTCGCGAGCCGGGATTTCCGCGATGGGCCGCATCCGTTTGAAACGCTCAAACGGGTGGAAGATCCCACCACCTATATTGACGAGCCGCGGGTGGCGCGCGTGCCCAAACGCGCCGACATGTTCGCCCGCAGTCAGTTCGGCGATATGGGCAAGACCAACCAAAAGGCCTCGACCGGCGGGTTTTACGTGCGCAAGGCGGCACCCTCGATGGCGCAACGGCGGATGCTGGGGGCGTTTGTGCTGCTGCAGGATGGTGTGCCTGCGGTGCCAGGTCTGCGGCCAAGCGATGCGGAACGCAACGCGGCAAATGTGAAGGCGACCAGCTATTGGCTCGGTATTGATGCGGTTGGGATCAGCCGCTGCCCGGAGTGGAGCTGGTACAGCCATGATGCCACCGGGGCCGAAATCCATCCGGAGCATGATCAGGCCATTTCGATGATCGTTGATCAGGGCTTTGACACCACCGAAGGCACCTCGGGCGATGATTGGATCGCTGTGGCGCAATCGATGCGGGCCTATCTACGGTTTTCGTTGCTGGGCGGGGTTATTGCGCGGCAGATCCGCAACCTCGGCTATAAGGCAAAGGCGCACACTGTGATGGATGGCGAGGTGTTGCAGCCGCCGCTTTTGTTGTTGTCGGGGCTGGGGGAAGTGAGCCGCATTGGCGAGGTGATCCTGAACCCGTTCCTGGGACCGCGGCTGAAATCCGGGGTTGTGACCACTGATATGCCGATGGCGCATGACAAGCCGATTGATTTTGGCCTGCAGGCGTTTTGCGAGGCTTGCAACAAATGTGCGCGCGAATGCCCGTCCGGTGCCATCACGGCAGGGCCGAAACTGATGTTCAACGGCTATGAGATTTGGAAATCGGACAGTCAGAAATGCACCACCTATCGGATCACCACGCCCGGTGGTGCCATGTGCGGGCGCTGCATGAAGACCTGCCCTTGGAACCTAGAGGGGATCTTCAAGGAAAAACCCTTCCGTTGGGCGGCGATGAACATGCCATCGGCGGCGCCTGCGCTGGCGCGGCTGGATGATATGGCGGGCAACGGCGAGATGAACCCGGCCAAGAAATGGTGGTGGGATCTGGAACTGGAAGAGGACGGCGGCTATCGCCCGACGCGCCACCCGGTCAACGCCCGCAAGCTGCAGAAGGATCTGGATCTGCGCTACGAGGATCAGACGCTGGCCGTCTATCCCGCGCATCTGGCACCGCATCCCTGGCCTTATCCCTTCCCGATGGACCGGGAGGCCGGGATCGAGGCCTATCAGGCGATGGTCACGGCGGAGGAATACAAGGCCCGCCGCGCCCGTGGCGAAACTGGCGATTGGGATCACATCTACACCAGCGACGGAGACAGCCCTGTGCTGCGGGTCGTGGTGTCCAAGGTCGAGGTGATGAGCCGGGGTGTAACGAAATACGAATTTCAAAGCCTTGATGGCAGCCCGCTGCCGGAATGGACGGCTGGGGCCCATCTGGACATTGTGGTCGCGCCGGAGTTCCTGCGCCAATATTCCATGTCGGGTGATCCGGCGGATCGGTCGACCTATCAGATCGGGGTTCTGCGAGAAGAGAGCGGGCGGGGCGGTTCAAAGCTGTTGCACCGGATCTTCACCGAAGGTCGCAAGGTGTTTATCTCGCGCCCGATCAACCACTTCCCGCTGGAGGAGACGGCCAGCCGCAGTTTCCTGATGGGCGGCGGTATCGGGGTGACACCGATGATTGCCATGGCGCATCGACTGCATGCTTTGGGGCGGCCGTTTGAATTGCACTACTCGGTGTCCAGCCGGGAAGATGCGGGATATCTGGCAGATCTGGCAGCGATGCCCTGGGCCGCGCAGGTACAGGTGCATGTCTCCGACGAAGGCAGCCGCGCGGATTTGGACCAGATCCTGGCAGGCTATGCGCCGGGGTGTCATGTCTATACCTGTGGGCCGGATCGCTACATGAGCGGGGTGATGGAGGCGGCCGAGCGTCAAGGCTTCCCGGAGGAGGCCCGTCATCTGGAGTATTTCTCGGTGCCGGAGGTGCCGGAATATGAAAACCACGACTTCACGCTGAAGCTGGCCCGGTCTGGCAAAGAGCTGCAGGTGCCTGCCGACAAGACCGCCACGGATGTGCTGGCGGAACATGGCATACATATTGATGTGAAATGTTCCGATGGCATCTGCGGCGTGTGCAAATGCGGCTTGGTCTCGGGCGAGGTGGAGCACCGCGATTTTGTGCTGTCGAAATCCCAGCGTCAGGATGCCGTGATCCTGTGCCAGTCACGTGCGGCCCAAAAGGACGGTGTGATCGAAGTCGATCTGTGATCCCAGCTCTGTCACCCCAGCTCTGTGATCCCAGCAAAGAGGATCACTGGGGGCGTGCGGTATCGGCGACCAGCCGACTGTGCGGCGCCGCAGGGGATGACAGCCTGCTGATCGTGGCAACAGGCTGCCAAGTGCGTCGAGCTGCCGGTATTTACCGCGCTCAGTTTCCTTTGATCAGTTCCGCCGACTGGGTCAGCGCCTCTGCCAGTTTCTCCTCGGAGATGGGTTTTTGGATCACCGGGCAGGGAGGGTATGCGTCGATCACATCCGGTGAGGCGCCATAGCCCGTGGTCAGCACAAAGGGAATGCCCAATTCCGCCAGCACCTTGGCGACCTCGAGCGATTGTTCTGCACCCAGATTTACATCCAGAACCGCATATTCAAACGTGTCGGTCTGCAGTTGGGTCAGGGCCGATTTGATCGAAGACGCACGGCTGACCGCGAAAAATCCGAGATCTTCCAGCATGGCTGAGACGTCCATGGCGATGATCAGGCTGTCTTCGACCACCAGGGCTTTGCCGCCGAGGGAGATTTTGGGTGCGCTGGAGATCATTCGGCTGTGGTTGGCGATCTCTTCGTCTAGGCAGCACACCTATAAATTCCTTATCATTCGTATTGGCTTGTGCTTCATTTCCAGCAAAACAACATGCTGGGGTGTGAAAATGGCGCGTTCGGACATGAGCGATCTGGAGTGGGAGTTCATCAAGGCAGTCTTGCC
>NZ_JAJDWC010000078.1 GCF_022825805.1 Phaeobacter sp. | reverse complement strand
GCGAATACACGTCTTCGAACTTCATAAGTCGAACTTCCTGTAACACTTCTGTCCGCTTCATAACGCCTCCTTTCGGAGACATGATAAAACCGGACAGATCGCATGTTACCTACACCGGACATATCGCTTGTTAGCGACAACAAGTTCCTGAAAGGCGAAGACTGATGTCGGTTCCTCAAGCGAGATGTGATCTCCTGTATAGCTGCACTGGTCAAGATGATCGCAGGACAGAACGCGTTCTAGGAGATAGGCGGAGCGTCTGTCTGTTTTGGCGGATGCAAGCCCCCGGTGGATGGGGGCGTGCGCTTTGCCTGGGCCGCAAACGTCTTGGACAGGGAGTTTATTCAGAGTTTTCAGGAGGTTTCTGAGTGATTAACTGGGCTGTAGGTCACTGGCGCTCCATTCAAAACGGTTTGAAGAGTGACCGCCCCATGGAAGTGGGTAAGGCGTTTACAAAAGCCTTTCTGGCAATCGTTATGGGATTGGCTGTGCTACCGCAATACACGGTTGATGGGGGCTGGCAGTTAAGGGTGTATGCATTGTTTACCTCTCCACCTAACGAGATCGGTGATACATTTGCTGGTATTGCAGGAGTTCTCGCTTTCTTGTGGATAATCATTACCGTTTGGCTGCAGAGCCAAGAGTTGGCCGCACAACGTCAAGAATTGGAGGCAACAAGAAAGGAGCTAAAACTTGCACGCGAGGCTCAGCAAGAACAAGCAGAAGTTTTTCGTCTTGAGCAAACTCAGCGTAAGGAACAACGAGCCAAAGAGCTGTTGGAACGTCGACTAGAAAGAATCTCCGCCATCCTAAAGAAAAACGGCGGTCTCAGATTGGATTTTCGATTTTCACTGGCAGGGCAGTCCCCTGTCAGAGACCACCTCAATCTGGCCAGCGACCTTACAAATGTGAAAGATACGGACCTCTTTTTATGCTTGGCAATCGAACGGCTCGTGCGGTCTCATTCCCATTGGGCTGAGCAGCAGGCTAACGGTTTCGAGTTTGTGCACAGGGAGTTTGATCATGCGCTCGTCTCTGAGTTGTCAAGTTTGATTGATAGTGTTCTGAACGATGCCAACACCCTTTCAGATGCTGAACAGGTACGCCTGGACACAATTCAGCTTGCGGAATTCAAGATTGCGTTTGACTGGATGTTTTTTGGTTTGGAAGCCGCCCAATGAAACGCCTCATCCAGCAGGGTCTGATGTTCGGCAATCTCTTCCATGTGGCAGCACCAGCTTTGGTGGAACGGTACAATCGCGCGCTGACGCATCTGACCGGCAAAACCACGGCTCTTGCGGATTTCCACGTCGACATCTCGGGCTTTTCGCCGGAAATCGGGGATGAGCTGGGCGATGACCACTATCTGAACCATGCAGGCGTCAACCGGCAGTTCATCTTGCTGACCACCGAACAGAAACACTGTCCGCTGCTGAACGTGAAATTCTCCACCAGCCGGGACATTCTGCGCCGGTTTATCGAGGTGAACGAACGCCAGCTGTTCGCGCTGACCGCGACCGACGCGGTGGCGGGCGAGCTGGTCAATTCGGTTTTTGATATCTCCACCCCGGCCAAGCTGTTTGATCTGCGCAAAATCCGGGTCGAGGCCGACACAACCCGCGGCACTTTGCGCCAGGCAGAGAAGCTGGCAGGCCTCGTAGATCGGTTCAAGGGCGAGGAAGACGGCTGGTTTGACGAGGCGCTGATTGCGCAGATGATCGATATCGCCAAACAGACCGGGGATGTGACGCGCAATCCGGTGCGGCTTCAGCATGTGGTCTTCGAGCAGGGCAATTTCTGGACCGCGCATTTTGACGGGCTCTATGTGTTCCAGGATGTGCCGCACCCGGCGGTGATTGCCAGCGTGACCAAACCGGAGGACCTGCCGGTGCCTGTCGTGATGGATATGTCAGAGCGCAACCGGATCGCAAAATTCCTCGATCTGAACCGTCTGGTGGAGCCTGTGGTGCGCGCACGCGGCATCGATGGTGCGGCGATCCTGCGGCAGAAAATGGGGTTCCTGGCCATCAGTGTGCTGGCCAAAAAAGGCGTCGATATAGCGGGAAAATCCCGCAGTGATCTGCGACGGCTGGCGGCGCGCCATGCCGAAGATCTGCCCGCCGCCTTCGAAGGGTTGGCCGCGCTGGTGCGATGGTCGGAAAACGGTGGTGCCTGGCCGCGGATCCGGTCGGACGATCCGGCCTATTTCTATTCCCTGCGGGCTGCGGACACGCCGCATAGGGATCTGGTCAATATGCTGCTGGCAGAGCTGACACCGCTGGATTTCCGCCAGTTGTTCATCTGCCACAAGGAAGAGTTCTACCGCCGCTATCGCAGCTGGCCCGAGGCGCAGAAGGCGCACGTGGTTGCCTATCTGGCGCGTGAATATGCCGCCGACAAAGCAGGCGCGCGCACGGCGTTGTTTGGCCATGATGGCGCGCCCGACCGGGCAGGCGCCGCTCCGGCGCGTTCTGATCGTCGCGCTTTGTTGGACCGGGTTGGTCCCTGGGGTGCATTGAACCGGTCGCGGGGGCGCTGATGCTGGGGTTTTTGCGCCTGATGTTTGTTCTTCTGGTGGTGCAGACCATCATCTATGCGCTGGCCGTGCTTTATGCGCGCGAACGGCAGCGGGACAAACTGAAACAACGCTGGGCCGAGAAAGGCTTGACCGGAGACCGCACGGCCTTCATCCAGCGGGGCATGTCGCGCTATGATCAGTCGCTGCAGCGCAAGTTGTTGTTGCTGATCTATGCCATTCCATTCGGGGCGCTCGCGCTTCTGATCTATATCGTGAATTTTATGTGAGGTGCCGCCATGCGTGCTATCAAATGGGCAGTCCTGATCACTTCTTGGGGCCTGATCGGCGCCTTCCTGCACTATACGTTGCCACAGTACGATGTGGTGCGCATCGTCAACACCTATGAAGAGCGCCAGGAACTGAACGACTGGACCCGCGTGTTCTGGTCGCAGCCGGATGCCCAGTCTGCCGAATTGTTGAACCGGGATGTGCAGTTCATCCAGGCCAAATACGCCGACGACAGCAATATCGTGTATCGCAACGAAGACACCGGCTGGAACTGGCCACCGTATTTCAAATTCGACACCGCCAATCTCTACACCGATGCCAATGATGCGATTTCGACCAAAGACGCCCCCGAATGGGTGGCGGTCCTGCACTATGGCTGGCGCAATGAATTCCTGTCGATCTTTCCCAATGCGGTGACTGTGACCCCGGTGGCCGGACCCGATGCCAAACCAACCAATTGGTTCAGCATTGTCTTTCTGATTGTCTTCGCAGCCGTGGTCTGGGCGATCTACGTCCGCTGGCGCCGCTTCCGCAAAGCCCGCATTGATCCGATGATCGAAGACGTCGAAGACAGCTTCTATGCGGCGGGCGATGCCATTTCGGAAAAACGGGGCCGCTTGCGCCGTTGGCTCGACAGCTGGAAGTCCAAATAACGCGGGCTTCAGTCCGTAAACAGATGTGGCGTGCGTGCCAATGCGCGCGCCGTGTCATCCGAAACCGCAAAGAACCGGCCAAGCTGCCGCGTGATCTGCTCTTCGCTGTCCCCTTCGCGAATGGTGCTCAGATCCGCAAAATCGGCATCGCGGATCCGGTCGCGTTCGTGGTTGATGTCATTGCGCACCGCAGGCAGCAGACGTTCCAACGCCGCCGCTGATGTGGTGGGCCCCGCCAGCCCGATGCGGCCTGCATGACCGATCAGATAGCTGTCATCAAAGCTGCATTCGATTTGCAACACGCGGGTGACGGCCCGGTCCTTGCAAAAATCAGCCATCAACTCGAACGAGCCGGGATCAACACAAATCACCAGACGGTTGCTGCCATAGCTGTCAAACAGCATCCGCATCAGCGCGCGGCGATGGCGGGAGCGTTTGGCGACCGAGGTTTCAATGCCGCCGAGACTGGGCATGGCGGTGTCATCCTCGTCAAAGAGATAGGCAAGCGCGGGCAGATCGGTCAGCTGTTGCAGCTGCGCCAGCAGTCGTTTCGCCACATGCCATTTCTTGCAGGTGACAATCAGCAATTCACGCTCACGGCCCAGGGTGCTTTCGGTCTCCCAGAAGCGGGGGGCAAAGCGCAGGCCCACACGGCCACGCTCGGCCAGGAATTTATAGAGGTTGCGCCCCTCATCCGAGATCTGGAAATCGACCCCTTGCGCGGCATACAGCGCGCCGAGGCGCGATTTCAGGTCCGCAGCATCCTCGCTGATTTTGCGGGCAAAGAGAAAGTCCTGGCCCAGCAGCAGATCATAGTGGTCATTGTAGAACTGCACCGGCATCCCGTAGTCGGAGAACATCAGAAATGTCAGCGTGCGACAGTTGATTTCGGGCTTTGGCACCAGGTGGCGCACCAGGGTCTGAAAAAACGTCTCATCCGGGATCCAGGTCGTGCGGAAGAAACGGATGACATCTGGCCGTTGTTTGAGGAATGCCAGTATGGCTTCGACGGTGTTGCGCCGCAGGCACCACCATTGGCTGCCGATCTGAATGTCCAGATCCTCGGGCAGCCTTCGTTTCAACCCCAGCCGTTGTTGCAGTTTGTAGCTGCCCTCAAACAGGCGCCGCTGGCTGCGTTCGTTGAAAAAATGGCGATAGAACAGCCGGTCCTCTTTCATGCCGGTCTTGATCCAGTCGCTTTTGAAAAAATCAAAGCTCTCGATGTAGTCGCAATCCTGGCTGTCCAACAGCCGATGGGCGTATTCGGCGGTTTTGATCGCCATGCAGTCGCCGGAAATGAGGTAGAAATGACTGGCATCGCCAAACTGGCGCACCGCCGCCTGCAGCGCTTGCAGCGTGGCTTCCACCAGCGACCATTCCCCCCAACCGCATTTGATGCGGGATTTGGCAAAACAGACCTTGGGATTGTCCTTCAGGGCCTGGCGGATTTGGGAAAACTGCGCGTCCGAGGCGCGGCCGTCGAAATGGATCGACAGACAATCGCCCGCAGCGGTCAGACGTTCCGCCTGTGCAATGATCGCGTCTGGGTCCTTGTGGCACAGCAGCACATACGCGATTTTTGCCATGGAGATGCCCTAATGCCGTTTTTTGGTTGATTGTTTCCTTGATACTGACGAATTCTCGACGAATAAACCTGATTATTCACGTTTCGATTATAGCTATGACAGTATTGATGCCAGCCTTGGCGGATGGAGACTGAGATATGGGATTTCCCGGCACTTGGATGACCGAGAGCAACAGCGTGTTGTATCGCGTGGTGCCCAAATGTGCCTGCTCCACCATCGGCCAGATCATGTATTACTCCGATCATGGCCGGTTTTTTGACGGCGACATCCATGATGCCAAATCCGGGCTGCACAAATGGGCCATCGCCGAAAGCCAGGCGCGGATCACCCAGGCGGTGCAACAGCGGCAGACCTATGCGTTCACCTGCGTGCGCAACCCCTATACCCGGGTGCTCAGCTCGTTTTTCGACAAGATCTGCGGCATCCAGCGCAACGGCAAACGCTACCGCGGCAATCTGGTGCCACAGCTGACCTATGAATACGGGATCGAGGTCGGGGGCGCGGATGGCAAGGAGCCGTTCGACCAGATCAAGAGCTTTCGCCGCTTCCTGCTGTTTGTGCGGGACACCATCCGCTTTCGCCGCCCCATGGAGCCGGACATCCATTGGTCGGCGACCTCTGGCCATGTTTCGACCTTCATCTACAATGGCGGCCGCTATGACAAAGTGATCTGGACCGAGCGGTTCAACGAAGGCATGCAGGAGGTGCTCGACGCGATCGAGACGCCGCAACCTGTTGATCTGGCATCGATCCCGCGCTTCAACGAAAGCGAAGGCCACGGCCCCAAGCGGGCCCACCCGGTGGAGGACTACTTCGACGATCTGTCGATGCATCTGGTCTATGAAATCTACAAACGTGATTTCGAACTGTTCAAATATGACGTCGACAACCCCGGCAATAAAATGCCGGTGGGCGAAATTGATCTGGGTGAAATCCACGCCAAACTGGGCGAATGAGCCTGCTTGAAACAATCTGGACGAACAGAGACTGGACGAACAGAGACTGGCAGCAGGGCTCCCGCTCGGCCTGCGATCATGGTCATGATCTGATCCGGTTGGGCCAGGCGCCGCTTGCGCGGCGTGCCTCCGGCGGGAGTATTTGGGGAAAGATGAGGGGAGGGGGAAGTGTGGGTCTATTGCCCCCTTTTGCTTTTGCTATGATCTGGATTTGACGATGTTCATCACAAACCGCAGCCTGTCGGCAACGGACGTCTTTGGCAGTGTTATGGCCTCTAACCCCAGTTGATCGAGCGCGGCAGAGATGCGCTGATACTCTGCCTGGGCCTCCTGCAGGCTATGTCTGCGCCCTTGGTCGTTTTGAAACAGCTCCGGCCAGTCGGGCGCGACGAAGACGGTTTTGGTGTACGGGAATGCCCCTCGAAAGCTGTGGTTCAGCGAGGTGCCATCGTGGTGGCGCAGGGCGACCGCGGCGTCCAACACGCCGCGATCAAAGATCACAGGGCTGTCTATGGTGTTGGTGCGAACCAGATCGGGATGCGCCATGTCGAGTGCATGTCGCAAAAAAGCAGTGAGGTTTTGCCAGGGCACAGCGTCTCGGTCAGTGGTTTGGTCAGCGGCTTCGGCGGCAGCGATCACGCGACGGCCCGGTTCTGGCACTGTCACAACCCCTTCGTTTGCCAGTGCCTCAATCAATGTGGATTTGCCACCGCCAGAACAGCCTGTGAGCAGAAATCGGGTCACTTCCCAAGCCCTCCACGAAAAAGCCCCCGCAGGCGATTGGCATTGCGGGGGCTGATGGTTTCTTATTTGGCTCCGATCACTCGTCTTCGGGCAGGGCGCGCACGGCGCCTTTGGCAGCGGAGGTGGTCAGCATCGCATAGGCTTTCAGCGCGGTCGAAACCTTCCTCTTGCGGGGCTTTTCAGGCTTCCAGCCTGCGGCGTCCTGGGCCTTGCGCCGCGTGGCAAGCTCGTCGTCGGAAACCGCAAGATTGATGGTGCGGTTGGGGATGTCGATTTCGATGGTGTCACCGTTTTTCACCAGACCGATTTCGCCACCTTCCGCGGCCTCGGGCGAGACGTGACCGATCGACAGTCCAGAGGTGCCGCCGGAGAAGCGCCCGTCCGTCAAGAGCGCGCAGGCTTTGCCGAGGCCTTTCGACTTCAGATAGGAGGTTGGGTAGAGCATTTCCTGCATGCCCGGGCCGCCACGTGGGCCTTCATAGCGGATCACCACCACATCGCCTTCTTTGACCTTGCCGGTCAGGATGTCGCTCACCGCCTGATCCTGGCTTTCGCAGACATAGGCGGAGCCGGTGAACTTCAGGATGTGTTCATCCACACCTGCGGTTTTCACGATACAGCCGTCGCGGGCGATATTGCCAAACAGCACGGCCAGACCACCGTCCTGGCTGAAGGCATGCTCCTTGGAGCGGATCACGCCGTTTTCGCGGTCGTCATCCAGTTCCTTGTAGCGGTTGGACTGCGAAAACGCCTGCGTGGTGCGCACGCCGCCCGGTGCGGCCTTGAACAGGTCCTTGGCTTTTGTGTTGTCCGCGACCTTGATGTCCCAATTGGCAATGGCTTCGCCCATGGTTGGGGTGTGGACGGTGGCGCAATGATCATGCAACAGGCCTGCACGGGACAGTTCGCCAAGGATCGAGAAGATCCCACCAGCGCGGTGCACATCCTCCATATGGACGTTTTCGGTGTTGGGCGCGACTTTGCACAGGCAGGGCACTTTGCGCGACAGCTTGTCCATATCCGACATGGTGAAATCCACCTTGCCTTCGGTCGCAATCGCCAGAAGGTGCAGCACCGTGTTGGTGGAGCCGCCCATGGCGATATCCAGGCTCATCGCGTTTTCAAAGGCGTCGAATGTGGCGATTTCCCGCGGCAGGAAGCCTTTTTCTTCGCCAACATAGTGCCGTTTGGTGATCTCAACGATCCGGCGACCAGCTTCCAGGAACAGCTCTTTGCGGTCGGAGTGGGTGGCAAGGGTGGAGCCATTGCCAGGCAGCGCCAGTCCCAGCGCCTCGGCCAGACAGTTCATCGAGTTTGCGGTGAACATGCCAGAGCAGGACCCACAGGTCGGGCAGGCGTTTTCTTCGATATGTTTGACCTGCTCATCGGTGAAGCTGTCGTTGGCCGCCGCCACCATCGCATCGACCAGGTCGATCTTTTTGGCGTCTAGATCCGCGATATCGATCTTGCCCGCTTCCATCGGCCCGCCAGAGACAAAGATCGCAGGGATGTTCAGCCGCATAGCCGCCATCAACATGCCTGGCGTGATCTTGTCGCAGTTGGAAATGCAGACCATGGCATCGGCGCAATGTGCGTTGACCATATATTCCACGCTGTCGGCAATCACCTCCCGCGAGGGCAGGGAATAGAGCATGCCGTCATGGCCCATGGCGATGCCGTCATCCACCGCGATGGTGTTGAACTCTTTCGCCACACCGCCCGCTGCTTCGACCTCGCGGGCGACCATTTGGCCCAGATCTTTCAGATGCACATGGCCCGGGACAAATTGGGTAAAGGAGTTGACGATGGCGATAATCGGCTTGCCGAAATCTTCGTCTTTCATGCCGGTGGCGCGCCACAGGCCGCGTGCGCCCGCCATGTTGCGGCCATGGGTGGAAGTTCTGGATCGGTACATTGGCATTTGGCTGTTTCCCTTTCATCTGCGCCTCAGGGACACGATTTGCGCAACAATGGCAACAGGTCGAGGCGGTTTTCGGTAATTATATGGTGATTTCTCTGCCGCGGGGCATGTGATTTATGGTCTCTTTGGCTGGACCGGGTGATTTGCGGCGGGGTGAGTTTGACAGGATGATTTGCGGCAGGGCGGCGCTAGGCTACGCCGGACCTGACAACGTGGGTTCGACCTATGGGGCATCGCGCAACCTCGTCTCGGATGGCTGGGGTGTGCTGTTTGCCTTTGCAGGTGTCGGTGTGACAGGGCCAGATGTTGGCTGCCACCGCATCAGATGATGCACCACAAGACCCGCGATCAGCGCCCAGAATGGTGCGCCAATCCCGACAAAGCTGATCTGCGAGACCGTCACCAAAAAGGTGATCAACGCAGCATCGCGCCCCTCCGCATCCGCCAGTGCTGCTGAAAGGCTGTTGCCGATGGTGCTGAGCAGGGCCAGCCCGGCCAGCGTCGCGATCAGGGCTTTGGGGGCGATCAGGAACAGGCTGATCACCGTTGCGCCGCCCAGCCCGACCAGGCAGTAGAATACGCCGGTCATCACCCCAGCAAGGTATCGGCTGCGGGGATTGTCGTCGGCTTCGGGTCCGGCACAGATGGCTGCGGTGATGGCTGCGAGGTTGAAGGCAAACCCACCAAACGGCGCCAACAGGACCGTGGCCAGACCCGTAACCGTGAGGCTGCTGGACACCGGGGCGTCATAGCCATTGGCCCGCAGCGCCACCACGCCCGGCATGTTCTGGGAGGTCATGGTGACCAGAAACAGGGGCAGCCCAACGCCAATCAGAACTGGCCATGAAAAACTGGGCCAGACAAACTCCGGTCGTGCCAAAGACAGATCCAGCTGCGCCAGACCGCCAAACGCGCCGCTACCGGCACACCACAGAACCCCGACACACAGCACCGCTGGCACCGCGTAGCGGGCAAACCATTTACGTCCGACAACAAATGTGACCGCCATCGCCAGCACCAGGGCGGTGTCGCTCTGTGCCGCTGCAAAGGCCGACAGACCAAATTGAAACAGGATCCCCGCCAGAAGGGCGCTGGCCAGACTGTCCGGTATCAATCGGGTGAGCGCGGCAAACCATCCGGTGATCCCCGTCAGCACCAATAACAGACCACAGACCAGAAAAGCTCCGACAGCGGCGGACATCGACACCCCGTGCAGGCTGATCGCCAACAGCGCGGCGCCCGGTGTCGACCAGGCGGTCAGGATCGGCATTTTGTGCCAGGCCGACAACAACAGGCTGGTCAGCCCCATGCCAAGCCCCAAAACCAGCATCCAACTGTTGGCCTGGCTCTGGGTGGCGCCAAGCGTGTCGATGGCCTGGAAAATGATCGCCACGGATCCGGTGTAGCCCACCAGCACGGCCACCGCGCCAGCGACAACATGCGAAAGTTTGAGATCCTGCAGCATCTGGCTTTTCCCTGGGCCTCCGATCCGGTAACTCATGGAGGGCTCGTGCGTTATAGCGCACAATAGCGGCTGTGCGTTATAACGCACAAGTGCTTTTTTGAGCAGCGCAGACAGCAATGACCGTTGGACGGATCCGGATATGAACGACGAGAGCATCACTCTGAATTTGCGGGATATTCGCACCTCCGCAGGGCTCAGCCTGTCGCGCGCCGCCGAGGTCACGGGCGTCAGCAAGGCCATGCTCGGTCAGATAGAACGCGGCGAATCAAGTCCGACCATTGCGACGCTGTGGAAAATTGCCAAAGGGTTTCACCTGCCGCTCAGCGCGCTGATCGGAGAGGCGGCGGTGCCGGTTTTGTCAGAGACGGGGGACCGGGTTTTTCGCTCGGTGCAGTTCCCCGGCTCGATTGCCGTAAAAATGGTCTTTCCCTTTGATCCCGCACTTGGGGCGGAGACGTTTCACGTCACCCTGCGACCGGGCCAGTGCCATCAATCGCAGCCCCATGACACTGGGGTCACCGAAGAGGTTTTTGTCCTCGAAGGCGCGATGGAGGTGCTGCGCGGCGGTGATTGGGTTGCGCTGCAGACCGGGCAGGGGCTGCGCTTTGCGGCGGATCAGGCGCATGGCTACCGCTCGGGCGACAGCGGTGCCTGCTTCTTGAACATGCATCATTACCGCCGCGATGTGCCAGCGTCCTAGAACCCCAACCTAGCCCCCCTACAGCTGATACGGATGTGAGGCCGGGACTGGTGCTGGCGGTGACCTGGAACTTTTATGGCAATCCGGGGCTGCGACAGTCGCTCCGCTTGTCTTGGCGGCGGCAGGCTCCTACTGCTGGTGGCATTGATTTAACCGCAGCGGCTGTTGGGCCTGTTTGGCGTTTCCTTTTCCTATCGGGGGCACTGCGGCCGGTGCCCTGTATCCAGCGCCTCTGCTGGCGGGAACAACCCTGGCCTGCTGCAATTTTATGAAAGTGATCTGAGCAATGGATACCCTACGCGGCAGTCTCTTGATGGTGGTGGCCATGGCGGCCTTCGCGCTGGAGGATATGTTTATCAAATCCGCGGCCCAAACGCTGCCGGTGGGTCAGATCCTTATGCTGTTTGGCCTTGGCGGTATGACGATATTTGCCGCCATGGCCCGGTTCCAGGGACAGCCGATCTGGACGCCGCTCTACTGGTCGCGCCCGATGCTGTGGCGCTCGCTCTCCGAGGTTGCGGGGCGGCTTTGTTTTACTCTGGCGATCGCGCTGACGCCCTTGTCCTCGGCCTCCGCGATTTTGCAGGCCACCCCGCTGGTGGTGGCGGCGGGCGCTGTGGTGTTCTTCGGAGAAAAGGTGGGCCTGCGCCGCTGGATTGCGATCACGGTTGGGTTTCTCGGGGTTTTGATGATCCTGCGACCGGGCGCCAGCGGGTTCGAACTGGCGTCTTTGTTTGCCGTGGCGGGCACGTTGGGATTTGCCGGGCGTGATCTCGCCACCCGCGCCGCGCCCAAGGGCATGTCCAATGCGCAACTGGGGTTTTTGGGATTTGTGATGCTGGTCGTGGCGGGCGCACTCGCCCAGCCCTTTGGGGCGCCCGCGGTGCTGCCCAGCTTGTCGGCGTCCGTTGATCTTGTGGCCGCGATCTTTGTCGGGGTTGTGGCTTATAATGCCCTGACCGGTGCCATGCGGCTTGGCGAAATTTCAGTGGTCGCGCCCTTCCGCTACACCCGGTTGATCTTTGCCATGATCCTTGGTGTTGTGGTCTTCAACGAAAGCCCGGACGCCTGGACCCTTGCGGGCAGCGCGGTGATCGTGATCAGCGGCGCCTTCACCCTGCTGCGCAGCAATCGCAAACCGGCGTAAACCAGCCCAAAGCCTGGCCGCAACTGACCGTTGACCAGATCCGAAAGGACGCAGATTTGACCAAAGTTGCATTGATCACAGGTGGCGCCCGCGGCATCGGCAAAGCCATCGCACAGGATCTGGCCACAGATCACGACATCGCCATCACCTGGAACACCAGCACGCCCCAGGATATGCCAGCGGATATGCTCGCCCTGCAGGCGGATCTGACCGCGCCCGACAGCCCGCAGGCCGTGATTGACGCCGTCATGGCGCGGTTCGGCCGACTGGATGTGATCGTGAACAACGCCGGTGTGGTGGCCTCAACCCATGCTGATCAGTTTGATCTCGACAGCCAGCGCGAGATCATCGACGTGAATGTCCTGGCCCCTGCGGCGCTGCTATCGGCCGCTTTGCCCCATCTGCAACCGGGCGCGTCGATTGTGAACATCTCGTCCGTGAATGCGGTTCTGCCGCCCAAGGACGCAGCGATTTATGGCGCCAGCAAGGCCGCCCTCGATCTGTGGACCCGCGGCATGGCAAAGGAGCTGGGGCCACGTCAGATCCGTGTGAACGCCGTCGCCCCCGGTGCCATCAACATACCCGAGGCCCCGCGACCAGAGGATCTGACCAACTTGTTTGTCGAACTGACCGCCCTTGGCCGGATCGGGACGCCGCAGGACATTGCTCGCGCCGTGCGCTTTCTGGCCGGGGATCAGGCCAGTTTTATCACCGGCGAAGTGCTGACCGTGTCGGGTGGGTATCGGTTGTGACGCGGATTTAACCAGGGCGTGCAAGTGCCTGCCAGTATCTGTCAGGGCATTTCACGGATCTGGCCCCTGATCTGTCCCCCGATTTGCCCCCCCCGATTTTCCCCGAACAGACCCTGGGCCTCCGCGCCATCTTGCACCTTTTTGCGCCGCAGCTTACATCTGCACCCCATGGCCAAGCAAAAGACAGACCCAAACTACAAAGTGATCGCCGAAAACCGCCGCGCGCGGTTTGACTACGCGATCGAGGACGATCTGGAATGCGGCATCCTGCTTGAAGGATCCGAGGTCAAATCCCTGCGCGCAGGCGGCTCCAACATCGCCGAAAGCTATGCGACGGTGGATGATGGTGAGCTGTGGCTGGTGAATTCCTACATCGCGCCCTACGAGCAGGCGAAGATGTTCAAACACGAAGAACGTCGTCGCCGCAAACTGCTTGTCTCACGCAAAGAGCTGTCGAACCTGTGGAATGCCACTCAGCGCAAGGGCATGACCCTTGTGCCTTTGGTGTTGTACTTCAACCATCGCGGCCTGGCGAAATTGAAGATCGGCGTCGCCAAGGGTAAGAAAAATCACGACAAACGCGAAAGCGAAGCCAAGCGGGATTGGTCACGGCAGAAACAACGTCTGCTCAAAGATCACGGCTGACGCCCACGAAACCTCCGATATGACCAACACGGCCCGGCGTCTGAAAGAACCGTCGCGGGGCCTTGGTGCTGTGTTTGTCACAACGGTCAAACCGACGGGTTGCATTTGCTGACTAAT
Organism: Phaeobacter sp.; assembly: GCF_022825805.1. Taxonomy (GTDB): domain Bacteria; phylum Pseudomonadota; class Alphaproteobacteria; order Rhodobacterales; family Rhodobacteraceae; genus Phaeobacter. Next base: position 27,165 of record NZ_JAJDWC010000078.1, on the reverse strand, counting down.
TAAGTCAGATATGCGCCACCCAGCAGATGGCTCCCTCGCATCGTGCCCGGCAATGGCTCTGATCCCTTCCAGGACAAAGGATCCCCAATGTCTGAGGTAGTTTTTGATTTTCTCGCAGATCCCAAACAGGATGGCACCGCGCAGCACCGTGTGATTGATCTCGGCTTGGATGATTTTGAGGCGGCGATCCTGCCGGTGTTTCGTCATTTCATGATGAGCCTGCAAAATCCGGCCAGCCAGTCCTGGCAGTTTGCTTATAAAACCGCAGCAGAGCGCTGGGGTGACACCTATGGTCTTGGTCTGGCGCAGAGCCTGTTTGCCGTGGCTGACCGGCTGCACCGTTTGCGTGGGGCCAGCTACAAGGGCAACGATCCACTTGATCTGGAGAGCCGCGATCTGCTGAGTGAGGATGAGGCGGCCGTGATCCTGATGCTGCATTTCATGCGTCGGGACAAAACCGCCGCCGCACGCGAAGCGCTCGCAGAGGCCACGGGTGGGCGCATGGATCCGGATCTGATCCGGGCAGGGCTGCAGTTCAGTCATCGCCACCCAGCGGCGCAACACCCAGACAATATGCAGCCAAACGACAAGCAGCCAAACTACAAGCAGCCAGACAACGGGCAACCGGTTGCAACGCTGCCATCCGGTCTGCGATCAAACCCCGCCGGGACCAGTGCGGCGCATCTGTCGGCGGACACCTCTGCGCGGCCCACCACCCACCTGCGGCTGGTGCGCTGATATCCACCTCGCAGCGATCTGTTGGCTGGGCCTAAAACAAAGACATATTATTGCGTTCCGGGTCCAGGCTCCCTTGCGACTCTGCGCTGTGGGTTGTACGGATGCGCAAGCAAACATCACCAGTACATATCACCAGTGCTCATCAGGGGAGACGGTATCGTGGATGATCCCAAAACGCTCGTGTCGACAGATTGGCTGGCTGCGCACCTGAAGGATCCTGATCTGCGCCTCCTGGATGCCTCCTGGTACATGCCGCAGGAAGGCCGCGACGCAAAGGCCGAATATGAGCAGTGCCATATTCCTGGTGCCCGGTTCTTCGACATTGATGATATCGCCGACAGCCGCTCGGACCTGCCCCATATGATGCCTGCGGTGGAGAAATTCATGTCCCGCCTGCGCGCCATGGGCGTGGGCGATGGCCATCAGGTGGTGGTCTATGACGGCATGGGCCTGCGCTCGGCTGCGCGGGTGTGGTGGATGTTCCGCCATATGGGCCAGACCAATATCGCGGTGCTGGATGGCGGCTTGCCCAAATGGCAGGCCGAAGGCCACCCGGTCGAAGATCTCCCCCCCGTCATCCGGGACCGTCACATGACCGTTCGGGTGCAAAACCAAATGGTGCGGGATGTGACGCAGGTGTCGTCTGCTGCCAAACTGGGGGATCATGAAATCCTTGATGCGCGAGCCGCGGACCGGTTCCAGGGCAATGTGCCCGAACCCCGCGAGGGGCTGCGCGCCGGTCATATTCCGGGGTCCAAGAATATCCCCTTCACAACCTTGCTGAACAGCGATCAGACGATGAAAGCGCCCGATGCGCTGCGATCGATTTTCGAAGCCGCTGGCGTTGATCTCAGCAAACCCGCCATCACCACCTGCGGGTCAGGTGTCACCGCTGCAATCCTCAGCCTCGCGATGGAGCGTTTCGGCAAGACCGATCACGCGCTCTATGATGGCTCCTGGACCGAGTGGGGCGCCTTCCCGACACTGCCTGTCGCAACTGGAGACACCTGATGTTCGAAGCCCTCCAACCCCAGCCAGCAGATAAGATCCTGGCCCTGATGCAGATGTATCGCGACGACCCGCGCGAGACCAAGATTGATCTGGGCGTCGGCGTCTACAAAAACGCCGAAGGCGTGACGCCCGTCATGCGCGCGATCAAAACGGCAGAACACAAACTCTGGCAGGAGCAGACCAGCAAATCCTACGTCGGTCTGGCCGGAGATCCGGCCTATTCCGACGCGATGATCCGGCTGATCCTCGCCGACAGCGTGGCCCGCAACACCATTGCCGCCGCGGCAACACCCGGCGGTACCGGCGCGGTGCGTCAGGCCTTCGAATTGATCCGGATGGCCAACCCCGGTGCGCGTATCTTCGTCTCCAACCCGACCTGGCCAAACCACCTGTCGATCCTGAAATACCTCAACATGGAAACGGTGGTTTATCGCTATTTCGACCGCACCACCTGCGGGGTCGATTTCGACGGCATGATCGAGGATCTGAAAACCGCCAACAAAGGCGACGTGGTCCTGTTGCACGGCTGCTGCCACAACCCGACCGGCGCCAACCTGAACATGGTGCAGTGGCAGGAGGTCGTTGCCCTGCTGAATGAACGCGGCCTGATCCCGATGATCGATATCGCCTATCAGGGCTTCGGCGACGGTCTGGACGCGGATGCCGAAGGGGTCCGCTATGTGGCGGCCAACACACCGGAATGCCTGATTGCGGCCAGCTGCTCCAAGAACTTCGGCATTTACCGCGAGCGCACAGGCCTGCTGATGGCCGTGTCGCAGGATGCGGGCGCACAGACGCTCAACCAGGGCACGCTGGCGTTCCTCAACCGGCAGAACTATTCCTTCCCGCCGGATCATGGCGCGCGACTGGTGTCGATGATCCTGAACGATGACGCGCTGCGCGCCGATTGGGCGGCAGAGCTGGAAGAAACCCGTCTTGGCATGCTGAGCCTGCGCCAACAGCTCGCAGATGAGCTGCAGCGCCTGACCGGTTCTGATCGGTTCAGCTTCCTGGCGCAGCACCGCGGCATGTTCTCCCTGCTCGGCACCTCGCAGGAGCTGGTGGAGAAAATGCGCCAGGATAGCGGGATCTACATGGTCGGGGACAGCCGCATGAACATTGCCGGGCTGAACAGCCAGACCGTGCCGATTTTGGCCCAGGCCATCGTCGACGCCGGCGTCTGATCATCCCTCCATAACACCCATCAAAACGCTCCGGACCTCCGGGGCGTTTTTTTTGGGCCAGCCACGGCATTGCAGTTGGTGGTAGCGGCCAGATGCAGTCACGGGCCTGCGCAAGCAGCGCTGAATGAGAGCGCATATTTCAGATCTGCCGTTACAAGTTGGCCTTTACAAATTGGCCTTTACTGGGCGGTGCAACTGTGGCTGGCTCTGGCGGGTGTTGAGGAGGATATATTGATGGATCTGCAAATTTGGCTGGCCTTCGTGGCCGCGTCCGTGGCCTTGTTGCTGGTGCCGGGGCCAACGGTGCTGCTGGTGCTGAGCTATGCGATCAGCCAGGGCAAACGCGTGGCGCTGGCCACTGTGGCTGGGGTTGCACTTGGCGATCTGATTGCGATGACGGCTTCGCTTGCCGGGTTGGGGGCGCTCGTTCTGGCATCGGCCACGCTGTTTACGCTGCTGAAATGGGTCGGCGCGTTGTATCTGATCTATCTAGGTGTCAAACTCTATCGCAGCGCCTCCTCCGCCGCGCTTGGCGATCTGGATGACATCGGCGACACCCGCGCCTCGCAGGTCTTCACCCATGCCGCAGCGGTCACGGCGCTCAATCCCAAGTCGATCGTTTTCTTCATCGCCTTTGTGCCCCAGTTTGTCGTGGTCAACGATCCGCTGCTGCCGCAATTTGCGATTCTGGTGGCGACATTTGTGACGCTCGCGGCGGTGAATGTGCTGGCCTATGCGCTTTTGGCAGAGCGGCTGCGCGCCCGCATCGCGCGCCCTGGGGTGATCGCCTGGATCTCTCGCAGCGGTGGCGTCGCCTTGATGGCCATGGGGGTGCTGACCGCCGCCTACAGGCGCGCCACCTGATCTGCAACAGCGGGCGGTGATTTGCCGCAACATGAAAACGGCTCCCGGGACTACCAGGGGGCCGCTCAATCCAGTTTCACAATTCAGTTTCGATGTTGGCCCGACACTGGTTTCGATACCAGTGCCGGGATCACCTGATCAGCTGGGGGAGAACTCGGGATAGGCTTCCATCCCCAACTCTGCCATGTCCAGACCGTTCACTTCATCTTCTTCGTCGACACGGATACCGGTCATGGAGCGCAGCACCAGCCAGACCACAGCCGAGGTGATGGTGACGAACAGGCCCACAACCACAACGCCGGTCAGCTGTGTGATCAGGCTGGCTTCGGGGTTGGTCAGAACCACGGCGATGGTGCCCCAGATACCAGCCACCAGGTGGACAGGGATCGCACCGACCACATCGTCGATCTTCATCTTGTCCAGCATCGGCACCACGAGGACCACGATCACACCGCCCGCGGCACCAATCAGCGTCGCCGCACCAAGGGTTGGTGTCAGGGGCTCTGCGGTGATCGAAACCAGACCAGCAAGAGCGCCGTTCAGGATCATGGTGAGGTCAGGCTTTTTGTAGAGGAACTGTGTCAGGATCAGCGCCGCCACGGCACCACCGGCTGCTGCCGCATTGGTGTTGGCAAAGATACGGCTGATGTCGGCCACATCGCCCACAGTGCCCATGGCCAGCTGCGAACCACCGTTGAAGCCGAACCAACCCAGCCACAGGATGAATGTGCCCAAAGTCGCCAGCGCAAGGTTGGACCCCGGCATCGGGACGGTTTTGCCGCCTTTGTACTTGCCAATACGTGGCCCCAGGATTAGCGCGCCAGTCAGAGCCGCCCAGCCGCCAACCGAATGCACAACGGTCGATCCGGCAAAATCCAGGAAACCCATCTCGTCCAGGAAACCACCGCCCCATTTCCAGCTGGCCTGCAGCGGATAGATCACAGCGGTCAGCACGATGGTGAAGATCAGGAATGGCCACAGCTTCACCCGCTCCGCCAGGGTGCCCGACACGATAGAGGCCGTGGTGGCGCAGAACATCAGCTGGAAGAAGAAATCCGATCCTGTCGAGGCATAGCTGTAGTCGTCTGCCTGATCCGCGGTGATGCCCACCGCTTCCAGAACGGCCGTGCCCCAGACCCCGGACAACACGCCCTCAACCGACCAGGTGCCGAGCGGGTACATCAGGTTATAGCCGATCAGATAGTAAAAGATCGCAGCCAGCGAAAACAGCGCGATGTTCTTGGTTAGCTGCATGGTCACATTCTTCGAGCGCACCAGACCGGCTTCCAGCATGGCAAACCCAGCGGCCATCCAGAACACCAGGAAGCCGCCCACCAGGAACAGCAGCGAGTTGAGAATGAACACGGTGTCGGTGGCTGCGGCCCCCGCGGCTTCGGCGGTTTCCTGCGCCACGGCCATGCCGGGCACGGCCAACGCCGCCGTCGCCAGAGTGAGAGTTGATTTACGCATAACGTCTTTCCTTCTGTCTCGGCGCTTACAGCGCGTCATGGTTGATGTCGCCGGTGCGCACGCGTACGGCCTGCGCCACATCCAGCACAAAAATCTTGCCGTCCCCGATTTTGCCGGTACGGGCGGTTTGGGTGATCGTTTCGACGGCCTGCTCTGCCAGGCTGGAGGGCACCACCAGATCCAGGCGGATCTTGGGCACAAACGTCACCTCGTATTCTGCACCGCGGTAGATTTCGGTGTGGCCCGACTGGGCTCCAAATCCTTTGATTTCGGTGACCATCAGGCCGGACACACCGATCGAGGTCAGCGCCTCCCGCACCTCTTCCAGTTTGAATGGTCTGATGGTTGCTATGATCATCTTCATGGCGGACCCCTTGTGGATTGACTGCGTGACTGACTGCTGCTGGAGGCAACGGTTGAACGCTTCGCAGGGGCAGCAAAACGATTGTGCCGAGTCGGTGGAACGCTTCAGGGGGTCTTTGCTGCACTGCAGCAGGGTGAAGATGAAAAAATAGGCGCTCTTTTGCGGGTCCGCTCAATTTTTACCCGCGAATTGGAGGGAAATTGATTAAAATCTGCCCCTCAACAAAGCTGCCGCAACGCGGTACTGTGCGCAAAACGGGCAAACCGGGCAGGATGAACTGATGGCACAAGGAACGCGGCGTCCGCCTCTGGTCGCAGACAAACGCTACGCGGGATCTGGTCGCGCTGGCCCCAAAAAGGGCGGGCCAAAGAAATCCGCACCCCGCCGGGGCAGACCGGCTGCGGGCGCGCGAAAGGGCGGTGTGCTGTCTGGTTTGCTGCGCAGTCTGTTTGGGCGCAAAGCCAGAGCCCCCTCCGCATCACAGCGAAAACAAACTGGCAAACAAACTGGCAAATCGGCCCGCAAACGGCCAACCTCGTTCCTTGGGCGGCTGCTCCGGCTGGTGCTGACACCGTTTCGTTTGCTGTTTCGCCTGATCTGGGGCTTTGCCTGGCGGGTCATCATGGTCAGTGCCGCGCTGGTTGGCTTGGCTGTGGCCTATCAATACAGCCAACTGCCCGAGGCGGCGGCCCTGCTGGATGGGCGCGCGCGCGGCTCGGTGACGCTGACCGACCGCTCGGGCGAGGTCTTTGCCTGGCGCGGCGATCAATTTGGCGGTGTGGTGACTGCCCAGACCGTATCACCCTACCTGAAGAACGCCATCATCGCGACCGAGGACAAACGGTTCTATCGCCATTTCGGTGTCTCCCCCCGCGGTGTTGCAAGTGCGGTGCGCATCAACCTGCGCGAAGGGCGCGGGCCATTGTCTGGCCACGGTGGTTCGACAATCACGCAGCAGACCGCAAAACTGCTCTGCCTCGGGGTGGTCTATTCGCCCAACGACTGGGAGAGCGAGCGCGCCTATGAACGCGACTGCCGCCGTGGCTCGCTCTGGCGCAAGGCCAAAGAAGCGGTCTTTGCCGTGGCGATGGAGGTGAAATACACCAAGGATGAAATCCTCTCCATCTATATGAACCGCGCCTACCTGGGCGCTGGCACCTATGGCGCAGAGGCCGCCGCGCAGCGCTATTTCGGTAAATCGGCCAATCAGGTGGACGCTGCCGAAGCGGCGATGATGGCCGGTCTCTTGACCGCACCCTCAACCCTGGCACCGACAAACAATCTGCAACGCTCCCAGGATCGCGCCGCCACCGTGCTGCGGCTGATGCAGGAGCAGGGCTATCTCACCACTGCCGAAATGCGCAGCGCCCAGAACACGCCTGCCGTCCTCAGCGAAGCGGCTGCCGCACGGGCCGGAGGGTATTTCGCCGATTGGGTGATGGACACGATCCCGGATTTCTTTGGCAGTGAAACCACCGAAGACGTGGTGATCCGCACCACCCTTGATCAACGCCTGCAAACCGCCGCCGAAGAGGCGCTGGCCCATGTGTTTGAGACCAAAGTGCGCGAAGGCTCCAAAGCGCAGGCCGCCATTGTGGTGATGAGCGCGGATGGCGCGGTCCGCGCGATGGTGGGCGGGCGCAAGACCCGGGTGTCCGGCGTCTTCAATCGCGCCACCCAGGCCAAACGCCAAACCGGTTCGGCCTTCAAACCCTTTGTCTATGCCACTGCGCTGGAGCTGGGCTATTCCCCGCTGGATCAGGTTCTGGACGCGCCATACTGCCAGGACATCCCCGGATCGGGGCAGTGGTGTCCGCAGAACTACACCCGCAAATTCTATGGCGAAGTGAGCCTGACACGGGCGCTGCGGGATTCGCTGAATGTGCCTGCGGTAAAAGTGTCAGAAGCCGTGGGGCGTGATCTGGTGCGCCGGGTCGCGGCGGATTTCGGGCTCGACAGTGAACTGGCCGCTGGTCCCGCTTTGGCGCTGGGGGCCTCTGAAAGCACGCTGATGACGATGACAGGGGCTTATGCTGGTATTCTGAATGGTGGCTCATCGGTGACACCCTACGGGGTGACAGAACTCTCGCTGATCGGGGATGACACGCCGCTGATGGGGGCCTCTGGCGGACTGGGTGAACGGGTGATCCAGCGCAAGGCCGCGGGGGAGCTGGTCTGGATGATGGAAAAAGTGGTCTCAGAAGGCAGCGGCCAGCGGGCCCAGATCCCCGGCTGGCAGGCCGCTGGCAAAACCGGTACCACTCAGGCCGCCCGCGATGCGTGGTTTGTGGGGTTCACTGCCGATTATGTGGCCGGTGTCTGGATGGGATATGACGACAACACGCCTTTGTCCGGCGTCACGGGGGGCGGGTTGCCTGCCGACATCTGGAAAGAGGTGATGGTGCGGGTGCATGAGGGGCAGACGCCCAAACCACTGCCGATGATCGCGCCGCAGCCGATCACCCCGCCAGCTGCGCCCGCACCGCAACCCGGACAGCGCCCCCGCCTGGGGCAGGAACTGGGCCGCGCGGTGGACGGCCTGTTGCGGGATATCTTTGGCGGTGGCGGCTAACCCCGCGCCACCGCAGATCGCAGGGGCAGAGACAGGGACAGGGACCGCACGGCCCCTATCCCCGCAAGAGCGCAAACGCCGGGTCATAGGGCGAGGGCGCAATCACCTCAGCCGCGACGCGCTGCCCGCATAGATCCAGCGCCATCACGGATCCCAGCGCGGCCTGGTCCGGCACCACAAACCCATAGGCGAGGTTCATTCCCACCCGGTGGCCCCAGGCCCCCGAGGTGATGGTGCCAACCACCCGGTCCTCCAGCATCAGCGAGGCACCGCCCGGCGCAGGGGCATGGTCGGTGTCGACCCGCAGGCAGACGAGTTTCTTGCCGGGCCCCTCGGTCTGTCGCTGGCGCAGGGCTGCGTGGCCAATGAAATCGCCCTTATCCAGCGTCACGAAGCGCTCCAGCCCGGTCTCGAACGGGTCGAATTCGCTCAGGATGTCGGCCTTCCAATGCAGGAAGCCTTTCTCCATCCGCATGGACTCCACCGCGCGGGCCCCAAACAGGCGCAGTCCAAACGCCTCTCCGGCAGCGCGCAGCGCCAGATAGGCGGCATAGAGCGAGGCATTGGGAATGTGCAGCTCATAGGCCAATTCACCACAATAACTCACCCGCATCACCGTGGCCGGGGCATATCCGATGATGCATTCACGCACCGATAGCCAGGGAAAGGCGGCATCGGACCAATCGCCACGGGCACAGGCCGACAGCACATCGCGCGCCTTTGGTCCTGCCAGAACCAGCGTGGTTTGCGCATTGGTCAGCGATCGGATCTGCACATCCTCATCGGGTTGCAGATGCTGGGTCAGCCAATCCATGTCGTGATATTCACTGGCCGCTGCCGCCCCGTACCAGACGCGGTCCGGACCATGTTCCGAGGCCGGGAGATTGGCGATCGTGGCCTCGGCTTTCAGTCGGCCAAATGTGTTGAGCAGATAGGCCAGGCCGACACGCCCCTGCCGTTTCACCACCGTGCCGCAGATCATGCGATCCAAAAACCGATGGCGATCTGCGCCAGTGATCTCGATCCGGTTGAACCCGCTGACTTCGCACAGCCCAACATCCTGCTGCACCGCTTTGACCTCTGCGGCGACCAGATCAAATGTCTCATCAAAGGCAAAGCTGAGCGTGGGATGAAAATCAGAGGACGGCTTCAGGTAGTCCATCCGCTCCCAGCCGTTGACCACGGTGAATTCCGCGCCTTCGGCCGCCAGAACCGGGGTCAGCGCCGTTGTCTTGGCCATGCGTCCGGCGGGTCGGTGTTCATGCGGGAAATGGAAGCGGAATTCATTTTGATAGTCTTCGATGGCCTTCAACGAGGTCAATTCCACATTGGCGTGGCCGGTGAAGCGCCTTGGATCGATGCACCAGGTGTCATAACAGGCCTCGCCCTGCACGATCTGTTGCGCCAGCAGCCAGCCATGGCCGCCCCCTTCGCCAAGTCCCGCGCGCAGGCCGATGATGCAAAAGGCATTGCGCTTGCCCGGGATCGGCCCCACCAGCGGTGCGCCATCAATGGTATAGGTGATCGGGCCGTTCACAATGGACCGGATCCCGGTATCGGCCAGCGCAGGCATCCGTTCAAACGCACCGGCCAGAACATCCATCACCCGGTCCAGATCATCGGGGCAGAGCGCATTCACAAACTTGGGGTCGATCCCGTCCATACCCCATGGCTTGCAGTCCTGTTCATAAAACCCGACCAGCAGACCGCCCTTTTCCTGGCGGCAATAATAGTCCGAGATCGGGCACCGCAGCAGCGGCATGCGATGGCCTGCCTCGGCAATGGCGGGAATATCCTCGGTCAGGAAATACTGGTGCTCCATCGACGCGACAGGGTGCTGCACGCCCATCATCGCGCCGACCTCATTCACCCGGTAGCCGCAGGCATTGACCACGATATCGCAATCGATGGTGCCGTGCGCGGTGTGCACACTCCAGGTGTCGTCGGAGTGCTGGGTCAGCGCCGTCACCGGCGTGTTGCGATAGACCTCGGCCCCGGCCTGACGGGCGTGATAGGCCAGCGCCTGACACAGCTGGGCTGGATCGATATCGCCATCGAGCGGATCCCAGAGCCCACCCAGAAGGTTATCCGTGGAAATCAGCGGATGGCGTCGCGCGCATTCCGCGGCATCAATCACCTCGAACTCCACCCCCATCCCCCGCGCCATGGAGGCAAAATGGCGATAGCCCTGCATCTGGGCCTCGGTATTGGCCAAGCGAATGCCGCCATCGCCGTGGTGGTAGTTGATCGGATAGGCGGGGTTATCCGCCAGCTCCTTGTAAAGGGCGATGGAATGGGATTTCAGGCCCACCATCGTCTGGTTGGTGCCGAAATTGGTGACCTGCGCCGCTGAATGCCAGGTGGTGCCGCTGGTCAATTCGTTGCGCTCCACCAGAACCACGTCATCCCATCCCTCACGGGTCAGATGGTAGAGCGTCGAACACCCAGCGATGCCGCCGCCGATAACAACCACTTTGGTGCGGGATTTCATGACGAACGCCTCCGATACGATGTGACACCGATAGACCCACAGGTCGGGACCGGACGCAAGCAAACATCAGCCCCCCGAAATCAGTCAAGAAAGATCTCGCTGCGATGTCGCTGTTTGATTACCCTGTCGCGCGCTGTGGCAGGCTACGGCTTTGAATGAACGGCGACGGGGGGAACGGCAGGATTGCTGGCCACACCTGCCCTGAGGCCAGGATCTGCGCGCAAAAGATAAGTTTTGGCGAATTACAGGACCGTCCGCTAAGCTTTGGCAATCCGCAGGCTGTTTGGCGGCACCGTGATTTTAACGAGTGTTTTTCAACAAGAAGATTTTGGGAGGGTTAATTTTGAACCTGCAATTGAATGAACCGGTGGTGATCACCAATGTCGCCTTCAGCAAAGATGTAGACAACCAAGCGTTTCTGTCCTTTGGGCGCTACGAAAATATGGACAGGCGGATGAATGTCCGACGGCATGCTTACGATTCCTTCGGCGTCGATGAGATCTTCGAAATCCGGCAGGTCGCAACCTACGATGATCAGGGCGAGGCCCTGTCCTTTAAGGAAGGCGGAGATCTCGTCTACCGGCAGGAGTATTTTCTCTATTCGCCCAAACACTCCAACTACATCCTGCCACAAAAATTCAGCACTGGCGCTGGCAGGTTGTTTGGCGGCTGGGCCGCCAATGCAAAACGCGACAACCTGAGCATCCAGCTCGTCAATACCGACAACCCAAGTTCAAACGCAGCTGTCAAATCGACGGATTGGGTCGCCTTGCGGATCTATGATCCGCGGCTCGGCACCGAAGGAAACACCTTTTTCCTCACCTATGACAATTTCGGTGATCCGATGTTTGAAACCTACGAGATCAAGGCCTACGAGCGTTGGTCAATAGGCACGGTTGCATCACGTCGCTGATGGCCGCCGGCAGCCTATCATCGCGGCGCCAACCAACACGCGCAGCACATATAGACAGGCCCATAAAATAGACAGGCCCATAAAAAAGGCCCCGACAACAGCGGGGCCTTTTGAGTGTGGGTCAACGCAGATGGCGTATCAGCGGTGTATCAGCTGATCCGTTTCAGCTCCGCGATCAGCTTGTCGATGTCGCCCTTGTTGCGGTCCAGAATGGCGCCGATCTCGGTGCGTTCAGTCAGCAGCAGGTTCACCCCTTCGATGAACATGTTGAAGAACTTCTCCTTGCCCGATTTGTCAGAGACCAGAAAGGTCACTTCAAACGGGGCCTGGCCCTGCAGTTTGGCAATCGATTTGATTTCATAGCCAGCTTTGATCTTGCGGGCGGATTGCACCTCGACCGTGCCGCCGATGAATTCGCGGAACCGGCGGCCATATTTGTTGGCGATGTAGCCCTGGAATGCCCCGGTGAAGGCCCGCAGCTGGCCTGGGCTGGCCCGACGGCCATCCACGCCGAGCGCATAGCGCGCCATGATGTTCACATCCGCGTAGCGCACAAAGATCTTTTCAAAATCCCGGATCATCGCAGATTCCGATTTGCCGGAGGCGATGACCTTGTTGATGTCGCCCACAACGCTGCCCACCAGCGACCGGGCGCCCGTCTCCGTCAGCGCCCAAAGCTGTCGGGGCAGGGCGGCCATTGCGCTCAGCGCGAGGCCAGTGGTCAGAAAGGTGCGGCGGGTCAGAAAACTACTCGGCATAAAGGTCCTCATACGGGTCGGAATAAGGGTCGCCATAGACCCCTTCGTATTCGCTTTGATCACCGCCCAGCTCAAAGCGGCGGTTCTGCAGATAGATCAGCCGCGCCTGCGCATAGCTGTCGGCGCTTTCATACAGGATCGAATCAATGGTGTCGGAATAGGTGCCGCGATCCCCGAGGCGACGCACCACCTCGGCATAGGCGGTGATATTGTCGGCAGGGTTGTTGGTGGCATAACCGATGGGGTTGGTGAAGAAATCAACCACGATGCCCGCCCCGTCACGGGCGGTGGAGGGCCCGAAGAACGGCAACTCGACATAGGCGCCTTCGCCCACGCCCCAGACATGCAGCGTTTCGCCGAAATTGGTGTCAACGCGCGGGATGTTGAAATCAGAGGCCGGATCACCCAGACCGCCAATCCCAAAGATCGTGTTCACCACAAACCGCGAGAGCGCGATGCCGCTTTCCTTCAGGTTGCCCTGCAACAGCGCATTGACCGCCTGGCCCGGCATCGACAGGTTTTCCGCGAAATAGTTGAAACTGCGCACCATGTCCGGCGGCACGACAGTAACATACCCTTTGGCCGCAGGGCGGAAGGCATAGCGGTCCACGCCCCGGTTGAAATTGTGAATGGAGCGGTTGGTCTGCTCGTAGGGGTCAAAGACTTCGCCCGACGCGCGCGACACGCTGTCCTGGGTGGCACAGCCTGCCAATACGGTTACCGAAGCGGCAAGAGTGAGGCCAAAAAGTCGTCGCATCAAAAAAGTCATGCGCTGGTTGTCCATCTGTCGTCTGTGAGCGGTTGTGCCCACTTATAATGTTTGGCGGTGTTGCCTAGGCTGCCCGCACCCATGGGTGCTGGAATGTGGCAGATTTGGAACAAAATGGCCGCCCGCTATCTGGTTGAGTGACTACATAGGCCATTTCGCAAGCGATGTGCAGGCCCGAGGTGGTGAATTCCTATCAATCCTGTGCGATGGATGCGCAATTGGCGCAATCTTGCCCGTTCTGGGGGCATCACAGCCGCTGTGATCACTGACACCACGCCGATATCGCTGGTGTTGCGCCGCGCCGGTGCCGCAAATGGCAGCGGGAGGGGCCGGTTTTCGGCTTTCTCCCAGCGCGCTTCCCGAGTAGCGTTCCGGCAGATTTTTGCAAAGGACCAGATCAATGGACATCGAAGCCAAACTGAAAGACCTCGGGATCGCCCTGCCTGCCGCTCCGGCGCCGGCTGCCAACTATGTGCCCTATGTTGTGGCTGGTGACATGGTCTACATCTCTGGCCAGATCTCTGCCAATGCCGATGGGCTGATCACCGGCACTCTGGGCGCTGACATGGATGTGACCGCCGGGCAGGCTGCGGCGCGCCAATGTGCCATCGCGTTGCTGGCGCAGCTGAAAGCTGCCTGTGGCGGCGATCTCAACCGGCTCAAGCGGGTGGTGAAACTGGGCGCATTTGTCAACTCGACCGACAGCTTCACCGACCAGCCGCAGGTGGTGAACGGTGCCTCTGATCTGATGGTCGAGGTGCTGGGCGATGCCGGGCGTCACGCCCGCTCCGCTGTCAGCTCGCCGTCGCTGCCCTTGGGTGTGGCGGTCGAAATCGACGGCGTGTTCCAGATCGCATGATCTGCAGGCTGCCAGATGCCTTTCTGCAGCGCCCGATCACCCATCGGGCGTTGCATGATGTCACCGACGGGCGCCCGGAAAACAGCCGGGCGGCGGTGCGCGCGGCGATCACTGCGGGCTACGGGATCGAGCTGGACCTGCAGCTGTCATCCGATGGCTGTGCCATGGTGTTCCACGATGACGCGCTGGATCGTCTGGCAGAAGGCTCCGGACCTGTGTCCGCCCACAGCCGCGACCAGCTGCGCGCCATGCCCCTGATCGGCGGCGACGGCGAGGGCATCCCGGATCTCGCGGAAATCCTGGATCTGGTGGCAGGCCAGGTGCCGCTGCTGATTGAGCTGAAGGATCAGGACGGCAACATGGGCCCCAACGTGGGCAGGCTCGAAGCGGACACGCTGCGACAGTTGCAGGGCTATCAGGGCGATGTGGCGCTGATGTCGTTCAATCCGCATTCCGTGGTTGAACTGTCCCGCTTGGCCCCCGAACGCCCCCGTGGTCTTGTCACTAGCGCCTATGTGGTCGAAGACTGGAGCGAGTTGACGCCTGATGTCTGCGATCATCTGCGCGATATCCCGGATTTTGAGCGCTCGGGCTCCTGCTTCATCAGCCATGAAGTCGAAGATCTCGGCGCCGCCCGGGTGGCAGAGCTGCGCCGCCAGGGGGTGCCGATCCTGTGCTGGACCGTGACCTCCGCCGCGATGGAGGCAGAGGCCCGCAAAATCGCTCACAACGTGACTTTTGAACGCTATCTTTCTGATCTTCCGGCTTGATCCGTCCCCCCATGGACCCAGATAGAAAGTGTCGCGGTCGCGGAGGATAGACATGAGCCAGGCCCATCAAGATCAGGCCAATCCAGGTCAGGCGCAACAGGCACCGGCGGAACAGGACCAGGCGCAACAGGACCAGGCCCAGATCGAAATCGAGGTGCTCGGCACCCTGTCGCAGATCGCTGCATCCGACTGGGACAGCTGCGCCTGCCCCGAAGCCCGCGATGGCGGAGCGCCGCTGGATCCCTTCACCACCCACCGGTTCCTGCGCGCGCTGGAGGTCAGCGGATCGGTCGGTCCCGGCACCGGCTGGCAGCCCCAATATCTGACCGCGCGCAAGCAGGGCGAGCTGATCGCCTGCGCGCCGATGTATGCCAAATCCCACAGCCAGGGTGAGTATATCTTCGATCACAACTGGGCCCATGCCTACGAACGCGCGGGCGGGCGCTATTATCCAAAACTGCAGATCGCCGTGCCCTTTACCCCCGCCACCGGGCGGCGGTTTCTGGTCAAACCGGGATTCGAGGGCATCGGCCATTCGGCACTGGTGCAGGGGGCGGTGCAATTGGCCGCCAACAACTCGGTCTCATCGCTGCATGTCACTTTCTGCACCGAGGCGGAGGCCCAGGCAGGTGCTGATATGGGGCTGATGCCGCGGGTCAGCCAGCAGTTTCACTGGCTCAATGACAGCTATGATGATTTCGACGGTTTTCTGTCGGCACTCTCCTCACGCAAGCGCAAAACGATCCGCAAGGAACGGGCCCAGGCGCAGGGGTTTGGCGGCGACATCCGGGTGTATCACGGCGCAGATCTGCGGCCCGAGCATTGGGATGCGTTCTGGGGCTTCTATCAGGACACCGGCGCGCGCAAATGGGGCTCGCCCTATCTGACGCGGGCGTTTTTTGACATCGCCCATGACACCCTGGCCGATGACATGGTGCTGATTCTGGCCGAACGGGATGGGGTGCCGGTGGCTGGTGCGCTGAATTTCCTTGGCCGCGACACGCTTTATGGGCGCTATTGGGGGTGCCGCGAACACCATCCCTGCCTGCATTTCGAACTGTGCTATTATCAGGCCATCGATCAGGCCATCGCCCGCGGACTTGCGAGGGTGGAGGCAGGTGCCCAGGGTGAACACAAATTGGCGCGGGGGTACCTGCCGACGCAGACCCACAGTCTGCATTGGGTTGGCGATCCGGGGTTTTCCGATGCGATTGCCCGCTACCTGGAGGCCGAGCGCAACGCCGTTGAAGAAGAGATCGAGATTCTGACCGATTATGGTCCGTTCCGAAAAGCAGATGTGGAGGAACAACAATGACAGAAATCCTATCCGATGCCACCCGTGGCCCGCTGCTGGACCCGCTGTTCAGCGCAGGCTGGCAAGAGGTCGAGGGCCGCGACGCCATCGAAAAAACCTTTGTGTTTGACAGCTTCGTCGATGCGTTCGGCTGGATGACCCGCGCCGCGATCTGGGCAGAAAAATGGGATCACCACCCGGAATGGTCCAATGTCTACAACAAGGTGACAGTGGTCTTGACCACCCATGATGTGGGCGGGCTGAGCGCGCTGGACGCCAAACTGGCGCGTAAAATGGAAAGCCTTTTGTAGCGGCCAACGCCCAGGCCTGCCCGCAAAGAGCTGTATCAGCACCAAAGAAAGGCGCGGTATCTGCCGCGCCTTTCTTTGTGTTCGGGTCTGTTTTCAGGTCTTTGCGAGGTCTGGTTTTGACACCTTGGGGGCCCGAGCGCCGGACACCAGCCCTCAGTCGATTCCTCAGTCAGCCCCTCAGGCGATCCCTCAACGGGCCCCTCAGCCCATCGCGTCCAGCAGGCCCTCACCAGCGGACAATTCGCACTGACCGGGGTTGTCTTCGGCGTTCATGACGGCGACCTCACCGTCCTTGACCAGCATCGCATAGCGCAGCGACCGGCCGACCAGACCCACCGCAGGCGCATCCAGCTGCATGCCAATCGCATCGGTAAAGCCGCATTCCGCATCCGACAGCATGGTGATGCCCGCCGCATCCGCGCCGGTGGCTTCGGCCCAGGCCTTCATCACAAAGGGATCGTTGCCAGCGATGCAGATGATTTCATTGACACCTTTGGCCGCCAGCGCGTCCTTGCTGCGGATAAAACTCGGCACATGGGCGGAGTGGCAGGTCGGCGTGAAGGCTCCTGGCACGGCAAAGATGGCGACAGTCCGACCTTTGGTCAGCGCGCCCATGTCCACCTGCTCCGGGCCCTCTGCGCCCATCCGTGTCAATGTTGCCTCTGGCAGGCGGTCTCCGACGGAAATCATGATCTGATCCTCTCCCATGATTGTGTTTTATATCCTCTCACATATAGGGTCGGTCAGCGAGCTTACCAGAGCACAAGAAAGGCCGGTGACTCGCAGGTTCAGACAGCAGCAAGGTGAGGGACAAAATGAGCCATTTCGTCGTGATCGGAGCCGGGCAGGCAGGATCATCGCTCGTGGCGCAATTGCGCAAACAGGGGTTTGAGGGCCAGATCACATTGATCGGCAGCGAAGCTGCATTGCCCTATCAGCGGCCACCGCTGTCAAAGGCCTATCTGCTGGGCGAAATGGAGCTGGACCGGCTCTATCTGCGGCCAGAGAGCTTTTATGCTGACAACAACATCACCGTGAAGCTGGGCCAGGAGGTCACAGCCATCGATGCTGCCGCTAAAACCGTCACCCTGGCGGATGAGGTGCTGCACTATGATCAGCTGGCGCTGACCACCGGGTCCAGCCCGCGCCGGTTGCCTGCCGCCATTGGTGGCGACCTCGGCGGTGTTTATGTGCTGCGCGATCTGGCCGATGTGGATGCCATGGCCCCCGTGGTCAAGGAAGGTGCCCGCACACTGATTGTCGGGGGCGGTTACATCGGGCTGGAGGCGGCTGCAGTCTGCGCCAAGCGCGGTCTTTCGGTGACGCTGGTGGAAATGGCGGATCGCATTCTGCAGCGCGTCGCGGCCGAGGAAACATCGGATTATTTCCGCACCCTGCACAGCGGCCATGGCGTCGATCTGCGCGAAGGCGTCGGGCTGGAGCGTCTGGAGGGAACCGACGGTCATGTCACGCGCGCGGTGTTGGGCGATGGCAGCAGCATTGATGTGGATTTCGTGATTGTCGGCGTGGGGATCACCCCGGCCACCGCCCTGGCAGAAGCGGCGGGGCTGGAGCTGGACAATGGCATCAAGGTCGATGAACAAGGCCGCACCTCTGATCCGGCGATCTGGGCGGCTGGCGATTGTGCCTCTTTCCCCTATCGTGACGCCCGCATCCGGCTGGAAAGCGTGCCCAACGCCATCGATCAGGCCGAGGTTGCGGCCCGCAACATGCTCGGGGCAGGGGAGGCCTATGTGGCCAAGCCCTGGTTCTGGTCTGATCAATATGACGTCAAGCTGCAGATCGCCGGGCTGAACACCGGCTATGACAATGTGGTCAGCCGCGTTGGCAGCGGGGGCAGCACGTCGTTTTGGTATTATGCCGGCGATCAGCTGACCGCAGTGGACGCGATGAACGACCCGCGCGCCTATATGGTCGCCAAACGGCTGATCGAAGCGGGCCGCACCGCAGACAAGGCGATCGTGGCCGATCCCGACGCCGATCTGAAACCGCTTCTGCGCGCATGAGGATCATCGCGGGCGAGTTTCGCGGCCGCGCCCTGACAAGTCTGGGCAAGGGGGACGCAGGCGCACATCTGCGTCCCACCACCGACCGGGTGCGCGAAAGCCTGTTTAACGTGCTGAGCCATCAGGTCGATTTTGATGGGCTGCGGGTGCTGGATCTGTTTGCAGGCACCGGTGCCTTGGGGCTGGAGGCGCTGTCTCGTGGCGCGGCAGAGGCGGTGTTTGTCGATGACGGGCGCATCTCGCAGGGCCTGATCACCAAGAATATCGCACTGCTGCAAGTGAAGGATCGCAGCCGCTTGATCCGGCGCGATGCCACCCGGCTGCCACCCAACGATAGTGCGCCCTTCGATGTGGTGTTCCTCGATCCGCCCTATGGCAAATCGCTCGGTGCCACGGCGCTGGAGGCGGCGACCAAATCGGGCTGGATCGCAGATGATGCGCTGATCGTCTGGGAAGAAAGCAGCCCGCAACCGGCGCCCGAGGGCTATGTTATGCAGGACCAGCGCAAATATGGCGACACCCATGTGACGCTGCTGTGGCGCGATGGCTGAGCCAGTGAATATACCGCTGCGGGCGCATCAGCGCCCACTGCGCAAGGCCTAGAAATGTTCTAGTGTACGGAGAGATGAGCCGATGCCGATCACATATCCCACGCCGAAACTTGTGATTTTTGATTGCGACGGTGTGCTGGTGGACAGTGAAACGCTCAGCAATCAGGTGCTTGTCGACAACCTCGCCCGCTATGGTCTGACGGTATCGCTGGCGGAGTGTATGGATCTCTTTGTGGGCGGCACCATGGGGCATGTCCGCCAAAAGGCGCTGGCCCGCGGTGCTGTGTTGCCCGACAACTGGATCGACGAGGTGTATGAAGAAACCTACCTGCGTCTGCGCGCAGGTGTTGATCTGGTGCCCGGTATTTCCGATCTCTTGGCCTTCCTTCGCCAGAAGGACATCGCCTTTTGTGTGGCCTCCAACGGCAGCGAAGAGAAGATGCGCATCACCTTGGGCCAAAACGGCCTGTGGGAGGTGTTCCATCCGGACGCGATGTTTTCTGCCCAGACGCTGAAGACGGGCAAACCGGACCCGGATCTGTTCCTGGCCGCGGCCTGCCACTTTGACGTGCAGGCCCGCGACTGTCTGGTGATTGAAGACAGCGAAAACGGCGCATTGGCCGCCGCGCGCGCCGGGATGCGCTGCCTCGGCTTTGATCCCCACGGCGCAGGCACCCGCCTGACCCGCCACAACGCCGAACATTTCACCGCCATGTCACAGGTGCCACAGCTGATTGGTTTCTGACAAAACCGCCGCGTGAAACGACGTCGCAGACAGCCATCTGGCGAACAACCCAGCCATTTGATGAACAAAAAAAGGGGCGCGCCGGGTGGCACGCCCCTTTTTTCGTTCGGCTTGGATCCGTTAGTCGTAAGTCGGGTGAAACTTTCCGCTGGGGGAGAGGGTGAAGATCTCCACACCATCTGCGGTCACGCCAACGGAATGTTCGAATTGCGCGGACAGGGATTTGTCGCGGGTCACGGCGGTCCATTCATCGGCGAGGATCTTGGTTTCCGGCCGCCCCAGGTTCACCATTGGCTCGATGGTGAAGAACATCCCCTCTTCCAGCACCGGACCAGAGCCCGCACGGCCATAGTGCAGAACATTGGGCGGGGCGTGAAACACCTGACCCAGGCCATGGCCGCAGAAGTCCCGCACCACGCTCATGCGCTGCGCTTCGACATAGGTCTGGATGGCATGACCGATATCGCCAAAGGTGTTGCCGGGCTTCACCGCCTCGATGCCCTTCATCAGCGAATCATGGGTGACCTGGATCAACCGCTCGGCCTTGCGCGGCAGTTTGCCTGCCACATACATGCGGCTGGTGTCGCCAAACCAGCCATCCACGATCACGGTCACATCGATGTTCAGGATGTCGCCATCCTTCAGCTTCTTGTCACCGGGGATGCCGTGGCAGACCACGTGGTTCACGCTGATGCAGCTGGCGTGCTGATAGCCTTTGTAGCCGATGGTGGCAGAGGTTGCGCCTGCATCGACCACCATCTGGGTGATCATCCGGTCAAGCTCGCCAGTGGTCTGGCCGGGCGCCACATGGGGGGCAATGTCGTCCAGGATCCGGGCCGCCAGTGCACCGGCTGCGTGCATTCCGGCAAAATCACCGGGCTCGTAGATGCGGATGCCGTCTTTGGTCGTGCGGCCGTCTTTCGATCTCATGAGGCGAGGCTCCATCAGGTTGTCGTCTTGGCGGGTTTCATCTGGGCGGGTTTCATCTGGGCGGGGTGCCGTTTGGACGAGGTGCCGCCTGGACGAGGGTGTTCCCTAGGTATGTAAGCGGTTCGCGCGCAAAGGGCCAGAGCCTGTGTCTGCTAGGCCTGTGTCCGCCCTGTTCTTGTCTAACCGTCTGAACCAGAGCCAACAGCGCGACACAGAATCAATCAGGCTGCGGCGATCTCTCCGGTGATGCGCACCCCTTCGGATGTGACCTCGGTTGCGATGACCAGGCGTTCGACCCCTGCTTCCGCGGCGGCCTCCCAGGCGGCGCCATAGGCCGGGTCGATGTCTGCCGCGATGGCAAAGCGGTCGCAATCGCCGCGTTGCACAAGATACAACAGCACCGCACGGTGGCCGGCCCGGCACATGTCAGCCAGATTGCCCAGATGTTTCGCCCCCCGTGCCGTCACACTGTCGGGAAACTCCGCAAGCCCGGGTTGGCGCGAGAGCGTGACGCTTTTGACCTCGACATAACAATCCGGCAGGCCGGGCTGCTGTAGCAGGAAATCAATCCGGCTCTTTTCGGCATATTTCACTTCGGCGCGCACGGTTTCATAGGCGGCCAGGGCAGGGATCTCGCGTGCCTCCAGCGCCGCTTTCAGCGCGCGGTTTGGCACAGATGTGTCCACGCCCACCAATGCGCCACCGGCCACCTCGACCACGCGCCAGCCGTATTTCAGCTTTTTCTTCGGGTCATCGTTGGGTTCGAGCCAGACCGGGCTGCCGGGATCAGCGAGCCCCATCATCGATCCGGGGTTGGCACAATGGGCGGTCACTTCGCGGCCATCTTCGAGCTGGCAATCGGCCAGAAATCTCTTGTAGCGGCGGATCAGCGTGGCCCGGAGGAGAGGGGTTGGAAAGCGCATGTGACAGGGCCTATACCTGCGCTACACTTGGATCAAGAGCTCGGATCAAGAGGAGAAGCGCAAATGGCCAACCCAACAGCCGCTATGCTGGTCATCGGAGATGAAATCCTGTCCGGGCGCACCCGGGATTCCAACATGCATTTCCTCGCCGGTGAGCTGACAAAACATGGCATCGACCTGAAAGAGGCGCGGGTGATCAGCGATGACGAAGCCGCCATCATCGCCGCCGTCACCAGCCTGTCGGACCAGTTCGATCATGTCTTTACCAGTGGCGGCATCGGTCCGACCCATGATGACATCACGGCCGATTGCATCAGCAAGGCCTTTGGCGTGCATCTGGATGTGCGCGCCGATGCCCGGGCGCTGCTGCAGGCCCATTACGACAAATCCGGTCTGGAGCTGAATGCCGCGCGTCTGCGTATGGCGCGCATTCCGGATGGTGCCACCTTGATCGACAACCCGGTGTCGACCGCGCCGGGCTTCACGCTGCGCAATGTGCATGTGATGGCCGGGGTGCCGACCGTGTTTCAGGCGATGGTGGCGTCGGTGCTGCCGACCCTGACTGGCGGCGCGCCCCTGCTGTCGCAGACCTTGCGCGTCGACCGTGGCGAAGGCGACATCGCGCCAATCCTCACCGCGGTGGCAGAGGGGTTTGAGGATCTGTCGATCGGCTGCTACCCGTTTCAGCGCAACGGGGCCTTTGGCGCCAATGTGGTGGTGCGCGGCTCTGATGGGGCGCGGGTGGATGCAGCGATCACGCGGCTCGCGCGGGATCTGGATCTGTGAGCGACACTGCAGCCTCTACGGATCCCATTTTCTACGCTGTCACCGAGGCGACATGGCCTGCCCATCGTCAATTGACCTGCGGCCCCATCACCCTGCGCGAAGGTCGCGGGGGCGGCAGCCGTGTGTCTGCGGCCACGCTGGATCAGCCCACGGCCACCGCCACAGAACTTGCAACCGCTGAAGCGGCCATGGTCCAGATGGGGCAGGACCGGCTGTTCATGATCCGCGATGGGCAGGACGCGCTGGATGCACAATTGGCAGAGCGCGGCTATGTGGTGAAGGATCCGGTGCAGATTTGGGACTGCCCGGTGGCGCTTTTGTGCGATCTGGACATTCCGCCGGTCACCGCCTTTGCAATCGAAGAGCCGCTGGCGATCCAGCGCGAGATCTGGGCCCAGGGTGGCATTGGGCCGGAACGGCTGGCGGTGATGGAGCGGGTGACAGGCCCCAAAATCACCTTGCTGGGCCGCTGGGATGACAGCCCCGCCGGCACCGGATTTGTGGCCATCCACGCAGGTGTTGCCATGGTCCACGCGCTGGAGATCCTGCCGCATCAACGCCGCCGTGGTATGGGCGCCTGGCTGATGCGCCGCGCGGCGCTCTGGGCGCAGGAACAAGGCGCCGACCGCTTGGCGGTTCTCTGCACAAAGGCGAACCCTGGTGCCAATGGGCTTTATGCCTCCCTTGGCATGACCCCCGCGGGCGGATACCACTATCGGTACAACCCCGACGGAGTGTAACTGATGAGCCGCAACACCGATGCCCCAACCGCGCTGGATCTGCCGATGGTCGATCCGCTGCCGCCCGAGACGCAGAAGTATTTTGACATCTGTCAGGAGAAACTGGGCATGGTGCCCAATGTGCTGCGCGCCAACGCTTTTGACATCGACAAGCTGAATGCGTTCACCGCGATGTATAACGATTTGATGCTGGCCGATAGCGGGCTGAGCAAGCTGGAACGCGAGATGATCGCGGTTGTGGTCTCGGCGATCAACAGCTGTTTTTACTGTCTGGTGGCCCATGGTGCAGCGGTGCGGCAGCTCTCGGGTGATCCGAAACTGGGGGAAATGCTGGTGATGAATTACCGCGTCGCTCCGATCACGCCCCGTCAGCGGGCAATGCTGGATTTCGCCGCCAAAGCGACCAAAGCCAGCGCCGAGATCGAAGAAAGCGACCGTCAGGCACTGCGCGATCACGGGTTCAGCGACCGCGACATTTGGGACATCGCCAATGTCACGGGCTTTTTCAACATGTCCAATCGGGTGGCCAGCGCGACCGGCATGGTGCCCAACGATGACTATCACGCTCAATACCGCTGATCTGGAAACGCTCTGCTGATCCCTATGTTGTCTCTGCCCGTGTTCTCGCCAGCTGTTCTGTCAGCTCTTTTGCCGCTGCGCATAAATTCTGCGTCTTTTGCGGTCGTTTGCACAGCGGTTGGCCGCTTTGGCGGGCGTCACTTGCGGCGCTCTGCGGTTTTGGCGGGGATCGGTCTGTGTGTGCTCTGGCCCAGCCTCGGTTCAGCCCAAAGCGTGCAATTGCCCGTTGGCGCCCGCCAGCTGAGCGAACGCGCCACCGCGCTTGGCAGCTATGCTCTGCCGCTCGGACCCGCCGTGGAGCGCCGCGTGCCCAGCCGCGAGGTGGAGGGGCGGATCCTGCGGCGCAGTTGGCGGCTGTCTGGCGATGCCACCGTGTTGCAGATCCTGGCGCCATTGCGCGCGCAGTTGGAGGCCGATGGATTTGAGATCCTGTTCCAATGCGCCGCGCGCAGCTGTGGTGGGTTTGATTTTCGCTTTGATATCGAAACCATTCCCGCACCGGATATGACCATCGACATCGGCAAGTTTAACTTTCTGTCGGCAGAAAATGCCGATGGCCGGATTGTAACGCTATTGGTGTCGCGCTCGGGGCGGGCCACCTATGTGCAGGCGATTGAGGTCACACCAACCACCGCGTCTGCCAGTGGTGCCGCGATCGGGGGTGCTGCCATCTCTGCGCAGGGGGCGTCTTCTGCGACGGGGGATGCGGCAGGGCAGCTTCAGCCTGAACAGACCGGGCAGGGAGTCCTGGGGCAAACAGATCCGATCACCTTGCTGCAGGATTTTGGCCATGCGGTGCTGGCAGATCTGGAATTTGATCCCGGTGCCGTCACCCTGGGGGCCAGACCCTATGCCAGCCTCGCCGCGTTGACGGCCTATCTGCAGGCCAACCCCACCGCCACCATTTTGCTGGTGGGCCACACCGACACCGTGGGCAGCCTGGCGCAGAACGTCGCCATCTCTGAACAGCGGGCGCAGGCGGTGCGGGCGCGCATGCTGGTAGACAGCGATCTGGAGCCTGCACGCATTGCCGTTGCAGGCGCGGGGTTCATGGCACCGCGCACCAGCAACCAAACCGCCGCGGGCCGCGAGGTGAACCGCCGTGTCGAAGTGGTGCTGATCACGCCCTGACAACCAAAAGCCCCTCGCAGGTGACTGCGAAGGGCGATGGCAGGCCGAGGTAAGACCTTTGGAGCTGATGTCTGCAAGCTGGCAGGAGGCGATGACCTACCAGCGGATGCCTTCTTGTTCGGCAAAGGCCTGCGCCAGAAAATCGATGAATGCGCGCACTTTGGGCTGGGTGAACCGGCCTGGCGGATAGACCGCATAGATCCCCTGGGTTTCCTGCGGCAGCGCCGGCATCACATCCTCCACCAGCCCTTCGGCCATCGCATCGGAATAGAGATAGCTGGGCAGATAGGCGATACCGAGCCCGGAGATGGCTGCATTCAGCAGCGATTGCCCGTCGTTCACCGACAGCCAGCCAGAGGTGCGCACCTGGCGTTTTTCGCCCGATGGCGCGGTGATCTTCCACATGCTGCCGCTTGATTGGTTGGAATAATGCAGCAGCTTGTGCGTGTTCAGATCGTCGATTTTTTGTGGTCGGCCGAATTTCTCCAGATAGGCCGGAGAGGCGATCATGCGTTTGGTGGTTTCCGTCAGTTTGCGCGCCCGCAGCGAGCTGTCTTCCAGCTCACCAATCCGCACGGCCATGTCGAACCCTTCGGAGATCAGCTCCACATAGCGGTTGTTCAGCACCATATTGACCGTGATGTCGGGATAATCTCGCAGGAAATCCGACAGCACCGGCGACAGGTGGTTGACGCCAAAATCGGTCGCCACCGAGATCCGCAGCAGGCCCGAGGGCGCAGATTGCATCGAGGTGACCAGCGCATCGGCTTCGCCTGCGTCGTTCAGCACCCGGCGGGCGCGGTCATAATAGGCCAGGCCAATTTCCGTCGGCGACACCCGGCGGGTGGTGCGGTTCAGCAGTCGGGCCCCCAATCGCGCCTCCAGGCTGGAGACATGTTTGGAAACCGCGGATTTCGAGATCCCCATTTTCTTGGCCGCGTCGGTAAAGCCGCCCTGATCCACCACATTGGCGAAGGCCTCCATCTCGGTCAGTCGGTCCATTGTTTGCGTCCTTGAATAATCGTTCCGAGGACCAGCTTTGGTGGGCAAATCAGGCAAGAAGGGGGCAACTGTGGGATAATTGCGGGGTTTTCCTGGGATCGTCCCCACTGTGGAAACGCTGGATGCGCAGGCCACAGCCTCTCTATCAGGGCCTTTCCAGCAGGTGCCTCTATCAATGCCCTCTGTTCGGCCCGTCTGCCGCCGCGTGTCTTTGTTTAGCCGAGCGGGAACATCAGCGTGATGGTCCAGACCCACAGGGGCAGGGTGACCGCGCTGAGCAGGGTGGATTGCGCAATCAGGGTTGCGGCCAATTCACGGTCGGCCCCAAAGGCAGAGGCCAGCACATGGGCCGCTGACGCCGTCGGCAGGGCTGCAAATAACACCAGCACCGCAGCGAGATCCGGCTGAACCGGCAGCAGCAGGCACAGCCCCAAGGCCCCGAAAGGCACCAGCACCAGCCGCACCAGACAGAGATACCCATTGAACAGATCAAGCCGCGCCAGCGCCCGCCAGTTCATCGTGGCCCCAATGGACAACAGCGCAATCGGGATCGCGGCCTGCGCCAGCATTTCAGCCGGGGCCAGTATCGGATCAGGCAGTTTGTAGCCCGACAGACCCACAGCAACCCCCGCCACAGAGGCCAGCAGAAACGGGTTCAACGCCACTTTGCGCAGAGTTTGGCCAAACGACAGATGGCCGCCCCGCGATAGGGCGCTGACCGCCAACACATTGGCAACAGGCACCGCCATGCCGATGGCCACAGCCATCTGGCCTGTCAGATCCGGTGAGAGTGTCTGCACCGCAACGAATGCAATGGCCGTGTTGAACCGCCAGGCGGTCTGCCAGCCACCCGCAAAATCGAGAAACCGCTCCGGCCCAAATCGGCGGGCCACCAGCCCCAGCGCGAGGGCCAGCAGCATCACTCCCCAGACCGCTGGCCCGATACGGCCAAGATCACCAACCGCAATCGGACGATTGCAGGCGGCAAAAAACAACAGCGCCGGAAACAGAGCTTCGAAGTTCAGCCGGTCCAGACCCTGCCAGGCCTCAGGGCTTAGCCTGCGCCGCAACAGCCCGCCAAGCGCCACCATCAGAAAGCTGGGGGTCAGCCCCATCAGAATGATCACAAACACCATGATATCGTCGCCCGTGTTGCGGGGCCGGCGCATGTCGCCGTACCGCTCGTTTTGCCGCGGCAGACCGTGGCGCGATCTTGCGGCGGGCTCAAGAGGGGATCTCACGGTTTGTCGCTAACAAGCGATATGTCCGGTGTAGGTAACATGCGATCTGTCCGGTTTTATCATGTCTCCGAAAGGAGGCGTTATGAAGCGGACAGAAGTGTTACAGGAAGTTCGACTTATGAAGTTCGAAGACGTGTATTCG
>NZ_JAJDWC010000075.1 GCF_022825805.1 Phaeobacter sp. | reverse complement strand
CGTGACCGGAACCGTGACCCTGCCTGAGGGCACCGAGATGGTTATGCCGGGCGACAACCTGAAGTTCGACGTTGAGCTGATCGCACCGATCGCGATGGAGCAGGGCCTGCGCTTCGCGATCCGCGAAGGCGGCCGCACCGTCGGCGCGGGCGTTGTCTCGAAGATCACTGAATAATTCGCTCTAGCGAATGATCAGACGAGAAAGGGCCGCTCATTCGAGCGGCCCTTTTTTCAATGTGTGGGCGTCAGAGGTACAGAAACTGGCTCAGCAAGCGGCCCTTTGGCTTTGCTCTATGTGCGCAGAGGGGTTCCGACGGCGCGGTCGGCTGTGTCCGTGATCTCATCCAGCGAGGTTTCGATACTCTGGCGCAGGGCCTCAAAATCCTCATCGCTTGGCTTTTTCGGCACCTCGGCGGTCCATTCCTGGCACATCAGCACCCCACGCGAAAACGGCAGGGGCAGCATTTGCTTGTCCCAGGTCGGCAGCCGTAAGACGTGTTTTTCAGCAAAAGCCACAGTGAAAACGCGACATCCGGTCATGCGTGCCCAGGTGATTGGCACGCCGGAGGAGACACGCGCAGGCCCTCTTGGGCCATCTGCGGCGATGCCGATCGAGCACCCCTCCTTGGTGCGGCGCAACACTTCGCGCGACAAGGCGACATGGCGTTTGTGGCTGGACATCGGAATCGTTTCAAACCCAAGGCGCACCAGAATTTGGCCCGCCAGGCGCCCGGCTCTTGCGGCGGAGGTCAGCGCACATATGCGGCCCAGCGATGTGTCAAAGAGGTAAGGTGCCATGATCAGTCGCTGGTGCCACAGGACAAAAATGACAGGTTCGCCGCGCGCCACACAGGCGTCCATCTCTGCAAAACCACTGCGTTCCCAACGAGAGGTGCGATAGGCAAACCGCACATATGACGCCAGGAGTGTTTCGACGGCACGGTTCACCCGAGGACTGTCTGCAATTTTCTTGCGAAGGCTCACAATCCCACCTTTCCTGCGAAGATCCTTGCCCGTGTCATAGCGAAACTGCGCCACAACGGCCATAGGGCTGATCTGGTGGTCGGATCCGCTCGCATTTCACCAGGCGCGGGATCGCGAAAACACATCAATCCGTGTGATTTCCCTCTTGCCAGTGGTCGAGTGGTGGCTTAGGAACAGGCACATCGTAGGGGTATAGCTCAGTTGGTAGAGCGACGGTCTCCAAAACCGTAGGTCGCGGGTTCGAACCCTGCTGCCCCTGCCAGTTTCCAAGACATCTCAGCTGTTTACAGTGACAGTCTTCCATCGTTTTTGTCTGTCGCAATCGCTGTGCCGTCGCGGCAGTTTTCTTTGCATACCCACACCCCGAACTCAGCGAGGTGCAGGTCTCTCTGGTTCATGTTATCTCAGGCGACTTGCACGGGGTGCGCAGCAGGTGTGACTGCATCGGACATAACCGCACCGGGGATAAACCCATGGTCCTCAGACGGAACCGTCAGGTGCTGTGCGGGTAGGTTTTGGGCGTGATGTGCATGCAGCATGTCGTAGGCACGTTCCAAATCCGTGGTGTATTTCGCGCTGTCAAAGATCGGCGCTTTGCTATGTGACATGCGCAATTTGCCTCGCAGGGACATCAATTGGTCTCTGTCCTGCGCCATTGATTTTGCCAGGTCCCGATAGTCGCTGGCGGATTTCGCAACCAATGTGTCCAGGCCTGCAGCCTCCAACAGGCTTGCGCTGGTCCGAGCGGCCATTTGACGGCCTGGCAAGGTCAGTACCGGCAGGCCAGCGCTCAGTGCGGTAAGCGTGCTGTTTGCGGCATTTACGGTCAGGCTGTCGAGGGCGAGATCGGCGAGATCCAGCATCGTCATCGGATCGCCCTCATTCTCTGCCGTGGCAAAGATCAGCCTGTCTGCGGCAACACCGCGGGCCACTGCTTCGCTTCGCAAATTTTCCTGAGCGTCGGGGCCGCAGTTGGGCATCCAGAGAACGCTGTCTTCGATCTGCTGCAGCAGTGGCATCCAGAGATCGAATTCTGCCGGGGTGATCGCATCTGGTTTTGCCAACGCACAAAAGACAAATGCATCATCAGGCAGCCCACATTTGCGCCGACTGTGTTGCTGACCGGACATCCGATCTGTTGTTTCGCCGCAGGTATAGGCATCCGGCATCCGGATCAGGTGCTCTTCGAAGTGCCGCTCGCTACCGGCGGGGCAATTTGTGGTGTCCGCCAGAAGATAATCATGGCTCAGATTGCCCAAAGTGCTTGGGAAACCGGGCATCGCAATCTGAATCGGGGCCAGACGATGGGCAAACAGAGCGCTGTTTGGGTCTTGTTCTGCTGAGGTGATGTTGATGGCGATGTCCAGTTGATCGGCCAGAACCTGCTCGCGGATGGCGTGGGGTTGCTGATGGCGCAGATCGTGGTGCTGTATCGCGGTAGTGTTCTTTGCAGCAGGCCCAGCAAAATAGGTGTAGATCGCAAAGCGGCTTTGGTCGTGATTGGCCAGCAGTCGTGCGAGCTGGTCGTTGGCGGCGCTGTCCGTGCCGGAGGTGATGAAATACCCGATCCGGATTTGTGCCGGTCTTGGCAGCGACAGGTCCACCAGCGCGGTTGCGTCCTCTGCGGCGACTGTTGATGCATGGGCCTGCATCCGGATGCGAAGCAGATCCGGGTTGTCTTCCAGCATGATCAGGGCCCGCGGCGAACATGCGGTGCCGCGCAGGCCAAGAGTGCGACGGTGCTCGGCATATTCACCAACCCAGGACCAATCCGCGATTTCGGCCATCAATCGCAGTTTCAGAGCACGGGCGCGATCCTCCGCCGGGCGGGCGAGAAGGATCTGTTCCAGGTGATAAATTGCCTCTTTCGGTTTGCCACTGTTTGCCAGCATTTGCGCCAGGTTGTAGCGGGCTTCCTGAAAGTTGGGCGCGAATCGTGCGGCCTGATTGAACAGAGAGATCGCCACGTCATCATTGCCGAGCTGACGCTGAATGTTTGCCCGATTGTACAGCAGTTGCGCATTGTCGGGGGCCTGTTCGATGGCCTGCGCAAAGCACTGGTCTGCCTCGGCAATCTGGCCCTGTTCCAACAGGCTGTTGCCCAGGTTGTTCAACGCAGGCAGGCAGGTTTCATCAAGGCTCAGGGCTTTGCGGTACAGCGCGATGGCATCCTGTGGCCGATTCTGGCGTTTATAAACCTCGCCCATCGCGGCAAAGGTCATGGCCGAGGTTGGTTTCAGTTCGCAGGCTTTGTTCAGGCAAGTTGCGGCTTCGTCCAGGGCGTTTTGTGCCAGATGGCAGCGGCCCAGCAGCTCCCAGAGAAAGGCATTCTTGCGCTCCGCATTCAGCAGTTCGACGCAGCGGGCTGCAGCTTGCTGAAACTGGCCGTGCTGAAATAGCGCTGTCAGCTGTTCCTGCACTTCTGCGTCCAGAGGGGCCGCGGTTTTGGGCCCGAGCGGCCGACTGCGCCCGGGCATCTGGCCCGAGAGTTTCATGGAAAGCGACGGTTCTGCGTGCACAGCGCCGCTTTGTGAGGTCGGAGAGCGATCAACAGATGGGGCGGCAGAAGCGGATTGATTGTTCTGTGCGAGGGGCATGGCATCCTATCTCATTGTTGCGCTCAATAAAGGCGGACGCCGGTGCGCTGGGATGGCGTCCTCCTTGTGAGCCTTGTTATGGACGTCGAAAATTAAGATAGAATTGATCGCAGTTGTCTTTCCGCCGGCTCCGCAGGGGGCGGCACAACGTCGTTGGGGCCTACACTCTTACGGCCTATGGAGGCGCGTTGACGCGTGCGGGTCTTGAAATTGCCATGGTCTACGGTTAAATCGGCCTGCAATTGTTAGCAGAGAGACCCTCGCCTATGGCCACCACCAACCCCGTTCAGTTCATCCAGCAGGTTCGCGCTGAAGTTTCCAAAGTTGTTTGGCCAACCCGCCGTGAGGTTTTGCTGACCACGGTCATGGTCTTCGTGATGGCTGCGCTGACGGCCGTGTTCTTCGCGATCGTCGATATCCTGATCCGCTTTGGTCTCGACGGCATTTTGGGCATGGCGGGCTAAGTACTGTTTGCTAGGCAGCTGGGACGGCCTGAGCCGTGGCATCTGTCCTCGCTCATTGGCGTGACGATGCAGCTGTCCAACACCCCATCTACCTAACGCCCTGCTGGTTGGCGTCGCTTTCCTCTAGCCATCTGTTGGGCATCCGCAAAACTCTGCTCTCCTCTTGATCTTGGTCCACAGGGGCGGTAGGTCAGCTTTAACTCTGGCGCAGGCGTGTGGCGAATCGTGTCGCGCGCCACTTTGCGTTAGGCGCAGCACGATGCTGCATTTGATTTTCAGCAGCGGCCGCAGACATCCGGCCCAAGAGATACAAGGACGATCAGGTTCATGGCGAAACGGTGGTATTCGGTCAGCGTTCTTTCGAACTTCGAAAAGAAAATCGCAGAGCAGATCCGGGCCTCTGTTGCCGAAAATGGGCTGGAAGATGAAATCGACGAAGTCCTGGTTCCAACTGAGGAAGTCATCGAGATTCGCCGCGGTAAGAAGGTGACCACAGAGCGTCGCTTCATGCCGGGCTATGTCCTTGTTCATATGGAAATGTCAGACCGTGGCTATCACCTGATCAACTCCATCAACCGCGTCACCGGCTTCCTTGGCCCGCAGGGCCGCCCGATGCCGATGCGCGACGCGGAGGTCCAGGGGATCCTCGGTCGCGTTCAGGAAGGTGAAGAGGCGCCTCGCACGCTGGTCTCCTTCGAGGTCGGGGAAAAGGTCAAGGTCAACGACGGTCCGTTTGAGGACTTCGACGGTATGGTCGAAGGCGTTGATGACGACAACCAGAAGCTCAAGGTTACCGTGTCGATCTTCGGCCGCGAAACGCCGGTGGAGCTGGACTTTACGCAGGTTACCAAGCAGGCGTGATCTCGCCCGACATATGTATAGTGAACGCCGCGTTGCATCTGCACCGCGGCGTTTTTTGTTGGTCGATTGCTTTGTAATGCTGGTGGCATTGCTGTTGGCAGCTGATCACGCGTCTGGATGCGCAGCGCCCCAGATCTTGCGGGCATCTTTGGCTCTGAGCTTTTGTTCGATTCGGTCCAACTCCTGAAGCGCAAGCCTGCGATCTCCGCTTGAAGACAAGGCTTTTTTGAATGTGCGGGCAACGGATGTAACGCTCCAAGGCAGAGCAGCAGTGGACACCCATTGGCGCAAGTCGGGTGGTAGGCGATCATAGTCGCGCATGGGGTCGCCACTGCGTCGTTTGCGTTTCAGGCTGGTGTGCCCCAAATTTCCCGCCATCTCTCTGCCTCTCAGATTCGATTGTCGTGCGTGGTTTGATTAGCGGTGTGTGATGTATATGTAATATGATAACATTGCAATGCTGGATCCATAATGTCACGTGATCGCGGACCCCGATGGGACAAGAGAGCAAGGGGCGAGGGATCCCATTGGGTACAAGGCTTGCCAACCCCTGCGTTCCCCTGTAAACGCCGCTTCAATCGTCTTCGGGCGAGATTCTCTCGTGGGAGATCAAGGGATCGCGATCCCGGCATCCGACCACGCAACATCCCCTGGGTGAGACGCGTCTCACCTTCGTTGAAAGGAACACCAAATGGCTAAGAAGCTTGTTGGCACAATGAAGCTGCAAGTGCCCGCTGGTAAAGCAAACCCATCCCCGCCGGTCGGTCCGGCTCTGGGTCAGCGCGGCATCAACATCATGGAATTCTGCAAGGCGTTCAACGCCAAGACGCAGGAAATGGAGCCCGGTGCACCGTGCCCAACCGTGATCAGCTACTATCAGGACAAGTCCTTCACCATGGACATCAAGACGCCGCCTGCGTCTTACTACCTGAAAAAAGCGGCCAAAGTGAAATCCGGCGCGAACAACCCGAGCCGTGAAACCGTTGGCACCGTGACCGTTGCTCAGGTGAAAGAAATCGCCGAAGCAAAAATGAAAGATCTGAACGCGAACGATATCGACGCGGCAATGCAGATCATCCTGGGCTCTGCCCGCTCCATGGGCATCGAGGTGAAGTAAGATGGCAAAGCTCGGTAAACGTACCCGCGCAGCGCGCGAAGCTTTCGCAGGCAAAGAAAACCTGTCCGTGGAAGATGCTGTTGCCCTGGTTAAAGCCAACGCAACCTCGAAGTTTGACGAAACCGTCGAAATCGCAATGAACCTGGGTGTTGACACACGTCACGCCGACCAGATGGTTCGTGGCGTTGTTGGCCTGCCAAACGGCACCGGCAAAGACATGCGCGTTGCTGTATTTGCTCGTGGCCCGAAAGCAGACGAAGCCAAAGCAGCCGGTGCAGACATCGTTGGCGCCGAAGACCTGATGGAAACCATCCAGGGCGGCACCATTGATTTTGATCGCTGCATCGCGACCCCTGACATGATGCCAGTTGTTGGCCGTCTGGGCAAAGTGCTCGGCCCCCGCAACCTGATGCCGAACCCAAAAGTCGGCACCGTGACCATGGACGTGAAAGCGGCCGTTGAAGCGGCAAAAGGCGGCGAAGTTCAGTTCAAAGCTGAAAAAGGTGGCGTTGTGCACGCAGGCGTTGGCAAAGCGTCCTTCGACGAAGCCAAGCTGGTCGAGAACGTCAAGGCGTTCATCTCGGCTGTTGCCAAGGCGAAGCCGTCGGGTGCCAAAGGTGCATACCTCAAGAAAATCGCTCTGTCCTCCACAATGGGCCCAGGCGTGACTGTTGATGTCGAAGGCGCTGTTTCCGAGTAATCGGAGCCTTTAAGGACACCAATACAGATAAAAGACAGGCGGCACCTCGGTGTCGCCTTTTTTTGTGCCATTTCGGCGAGTAGACAGGGATATGGGTAGGCAAGGGTGAGCAGCCCCGCTGTTGTGGCGGGCTCTTGATCCGTGTTGGAGGGGAGATCCGATGGCAGCGACCACAGAGACCTGGCGGGTCGGCGCGATCATGAATGAACCAATGTCAGAGGTCCTGCGCTTTTGCGCCTGGTATCTCGAATTGGGCGCCGAGGAAGTTGTCGTGTGTTTCGACAATCCGGCTGATCCCGCGATTGAGGCCTTGCAGCATCATCCACAGCTCCGTTTGATCCCTTGCACTGATGAATTCTGGGATCAGGCGGGCATCGCTCCTGATGCGGCTTTCGTGAAACGGCAGAATGCTGCCATGACCCACATCTATCAGGTATATTCTGACGGCTGGTTCCTGAACGTGGATGCGGATGAGCTGTTGTTTTTCAAACAAGGTACGATCCAGGATTTGCTCCGCCAGGTGCCCGCGGATGCGATTTCGGCCCGGATCCAGACCGCCGAGCGGCTGAATACTGTTGATGGCGAGGCGACCCACGCATTTCGCCTGCCGATGGCCTATCAACAGCGCAAACAGATCTATGGCGATGATGCGATTCTCTTTGGGCCGCGCCGTGAAGGATTGGTTGGCCATTCTCAGGGCAAATCCATTGTCCGTTGTGGTGAGCCTGGGTTGCGCTTGCGTCAGCACTGGCCGCGCTGGGGGCGGGAGGGCGACGCAAGAGAGGTGGTCTTCGGTGCCGCGTCGGGTGCATTTCTGCTGCATCTGATCGGCGAGGACTATGACATCTGGCGCAGCAAGCTGGCCTGGCGATGCGCGTCGCGTGGATTTACGACCTCATTGACGGAACGGATTGAGGCGTTGCTGGCAGCAGGTGCCGCCGACGAACCGCTGCGCGATATGTTCGCCCGGTTGCATGGCGCCACTGACGACCGGCTGGATCGCATGCGCGCAGCTGGCGCGTTGCTGGAAGTCTCGCTTGATCTGGATGAGTTGGTTGCCCGGCATCTGCCAGGAGTGGTGGGCTAGCGGTTGCCTCGGCAAATGGCCGCGTGTGAAATGGTTTTGTGGAGTGGTGCAAATGTTTGAATGGGACACACAGACGGTCATGCGGGCGCCTGTGGCAGAACGTGAATCTGCTCAGGTCGCGGCGTCGCTGGTGCCCGGGGTTAGCGTTGCCAACGGCGCTTTGCTCTGGTCCTCTCCCGAAGCCCCCTGGTTCAATGCCGTGGATGCGGTTGGCACACCGATTGTGGATGCTGCGACCCAAATGTTGGGCCGCCGATACGTCCCAAAGATGCTTGCCCCAAAGGATTGGCCGATCTGCTCGCGTCTGCCGGGAACCTGGCTCTATGCTGGGCCATATTACACACATTTTGGCCACTTCCTGGTTGAATCCTTGGCGCGGCTGTGGGTGCTTGACCATATTGGCGAGAAAATTGATGGCATCCTTTATGCCTGGTCTCGCAACAAGCCTCTTCCTCAGCACGCCAGACAGGGTTTCCAGCAAGACCTGTTGGCGCGCTGCGGATGTGGTGACGTACCCGTTGAGATTATCAATCACCCCGTGCAAGTCGAACGCCTGATTGTGCCGCGCCAGGGATTTGGACTAGGGGAGTTGTCTGCGGGCACGCCGGAGTTTCGCGCTTTCATCAGGGACCGGCTTCGTAGGGGCAGTAACCCTGGTGCGCACCGAAAGCTGTATATTTCGCGCCAGGGTTTTGGGCTGCGACGGGGTGGCCTGTTTGATGAGGATCGGTTGGTGCGCAAACTTGCCGAGCAGGGCTATGCAGAGATCCGCCCCGAACGGATCGGATTGCAGGCGCAAATCGATGCCTATCTTGGAGCCGATAGGATTATCTCAACGGATAATTCCGCACTGCATCTCGTCGGGTTCCTGGCCAAAGAACACCAGCGTGTCGCAATGGTCCTGCGCCGAAAGGTTGGCGGTGTGGACCTCGTGCCAAATCTCGCGGCCTGTATGGGGCGCATGCCGCTGGTGGTGGATCAGATCACGCATTTTCACCGCAACCGCAATCAGCCTCATATCAACTGGTCCTGTTATGCGGAGTTGGACTTGCCCGCCGTGTGGCATGAGCTTGCAGAGCAGGGGTTTGTGTCCGGCACGCCGTGGCCTGCAATGCGCCACCGGCGTCGGCAGCGCTTGCTTGCGGCCTATGCCAGCCGGTTGGGCGCAGTGTTCGATACCGAACGGCTGTAGGACAGTTCGGGACCGTATAGGCAGTGCGCAGCTGACGGCAGCTATTTTGCGCTGTCGAGAACATTCTGAATTGTCCGGTGTAGGTAACATGCCAATTGTCCGCTTCAGTTAGTACCGCAGCAGCCCAAATCGGAACGAGCCGTAGGCGACTGGAGATTTGGGCTGCTGCGTTCGCACGCGTCGAAGCGG
>NZ_JAJDWC010000095.1 GCF_022825805.1 Phaeobacter sp. | reverse complement strand
CGAATACACGTCTTCGAACTTCATAAGTCGAACTTCCTGTAACACTTCTGTCCGCTTCATAACGCCTCCTTTCGGAGACATGATAAAACCGGACAGATCGCATGTTACCTACACCGGACATATCGCTTGTTAGCGACAGTTTTGCATGGTTCCTCTTGCGTGATCGAAGGAATCCCAGTAACAAACGCGCTGTCACTATAGGGGCGGTTAACGCACGGGCGGCATTCTGAGCAGGGTCGGGGCACACCTCGGCCCTTTGTGTTTGTCTGATCAGACCGGCATGTGCTGCGCCCCATACGGACCAATCTTTAAGACCGGCGGAGACAACCGCCCGGCCAGTAAAACCGATTTGTAAAGGAAACCTGAGACCTCATGGCTCAAACAACATCGATGGAGGAATTCGAAGCCCTCCTGAACGAAAGCTTCGAAATGGACACACCCGAAGAGGGTTCTGTTGTCAAAGGCAAGGTCATCGCAATCGAAGCGGGCCAGGCCATCATCGACGTAGGCTACAAAATGGAAGGCCGCGTTGAACTGAAAGAATTCGCAAACCCTGGCGAAGCTCCCGAAATCTCCGTTGGCGACGAAGTCGAAGTTTACCTTCGCGCTGCTGAGAACGCCCGTGGCGAAGCTGTTATCTCCCGCGAGATGGCGCGCCGCGAAGAAGCATGGGATCGCCTGGAAAAAGCATACGCAGACGACCAGCGCGTCGAAGGTGCGATCTTCGGTCGTGTCAAAGGCGGCTTCACTGTCGACCTGGGCGGCGCAGTTGCGTTCCTTCCCGGCTCGCAGGTTGACGTGCGCCCCGTGCGCGACGCAGGCCCGCTGATGGGTCTGAAGCAGCCGTTCCAGATCCTGAAAATGGACCGTCGTCGCGGCAACATCGTTGTGTCCCGTCGCGCAATCCTCGAAGAGTCCCGCGCCGAACAGCGCGCCGAAGTCATCGGCAACCTGTCCGAAGGTCAGGCCGTGGATGGTGTGGTCAAGAACATCACCGAATACGGTGCGTTTGTTGACCTGGGCGGCGTTGACGGCCTGCTGCACGTCACCGACATGGCATGGCGCCGTGTGAACCACCCATCCGAGATCCTGTCCATTGGCGAAACCGTCAAGGTGCAGGTTATCAAGATCAACAAAGATACCCACCGTATCTCCCTGGGCATGAAGCAGCTGCAGGAAGATCCATGGGATCTGGTTGGCGCGAAATATCCGCTGTCCTCCGTGCACAAAGGCCGCGTCACCAACATCACCGATTACGGTGCATTTGTTGAGCTGGAGCCAGGCGTCGAAGGTCTGGTCCACGTGTCCGAAATGTCCTGGACCAAGAAGAACGTCCACCCGGGCAAGATCGTTTCGACCTCGCAGGAAGTCGACGTCATGGTTCTGGAAATCGACGGCTCCAAGCGTCGTGTCTCCCTTGGTCTCAAGCAGACCATGCGCAACCCATGGGAAGTCTTCGCGGAATCCCACCCCGAGGGCACTCAGGTCGAAGGCGAAGTCAAGAACATCACCGAATTCGGTCTGTTCATTGGTCTCGACGGCGACATCGACGGCATGGTTCACCTGTCCGACCTGTCCTGGGACGAGCGCGGCGAAGATGCGATCCAGAACTACCGCAAAGGCGACCTGGTTTCGGCCGTTGTCTCCGAAGTGGACGTCGAGAAAGAGCGTATCTCCCTGTCCATCAAGGCACTCGGCGGCGACAAGTTTGCTGAAGCCGTTGGTGGCGTGAAGCGCGGTTCTGTGATCACTGTTGAAGTGACCGCGATCGAAGACGGTGGCGTCGAAGTGGAATACGAAGGCATGAAGTCCTTCATCCGCCGCTCCGACCTGTCGCGTGATCGTGCAGAGCAGCGTCCTGAGCGTTTCTCGGTTGGCGACAAGG
Organism: Phaeobacter sp.; assembly: GCF_022825805.1. GTDB lineage: Bacteria > Pseudomonadota > Alphaproteobacteria > Rhodobacterales > Rhodobacteraceae > Phaeobacter. The sequence continues at coordinate 32,081 of NZ_JAJDWC010000095.1, read as the reverse complement.
TCGACGTACGCGTCACCAACGTCGACTCCAAGACCCGCCGTCTGGGCCTGTCCATCAAGGCACGCGAAATCGCGGAAGAAAAAGAAGCCGTCGAACAGTATGGCTCCTCCGACTCCGGCGCGTCCCTGGGCGATATCCTTGGCGCGGCGCTGAAGTCCGGCGACTGATCGACCAATTGGCGATTTAAAATCTTTGAAGCGGTCCCACATGTTGGGGCCGCTTTTTTGTTTGCGCAGACATCAAATTGAAGGCGTGTCAGGCGCATGTCGGGGCCGGGCAGCGACGCGGCCGCTGCGATCTTTGCCTGCGCTTTGCGGCGATCTGTCACAACGAATCAACGGCAGCAGGTCTCCGAAATTCCCGAAAGCATGGGTTGTGAAACGGCGTCGGATCTCTGGATCATGCGCTCCTGCGCGCTAATCTTTGGCAAACACAGAATAATCCATGCCTGTTCCTCGGATCAAATGGTGACGGTTTGGGGAAACAGACCTATAGTCATGGGTATAATATTTCGCCGAAACTGGCTTGGGAGGGACGGAATATGATCCGCTCGGAATTGATCCAGAAGATTGCAGACGAAAACCCACATCTGTATCAGCGTGATGTGGAAAGGATCGTCAACACCGTATTCGAAGAAGTGACAGATGCGATGGCCCGTGGCGACCGGGTCGAGTTGCGCGGCTTTGGCGCCTTTTCGGTCAAGCAGCGGGACGCACGCGTGGGTCGCAACCCGAGAACCGGTGAAACGGTCCATGTCGAAGAGAAACACGTGCCGTTCTTCAAGACTGGGAAGCTCTTGCGGGATCGCCTCAACGGAAAAGCTTAATGCGCTACATTCGCTATGCCATTCTCGGCGCCATTGCCATTGCACTGGTGTCCGTCTCCCTTGCAAACCGCTCTTTGGTGGAGTTGAAACTGCTGCCTGAGGCGCTCGCTGAATTGATCGGTTACAATCTCCGGATCGAGCTGCCTCTGTTTGCCATCGTTCTTGGCGGCATTGCGGCCGGATTGGTGATTGGGTTCATTATCGAATGGTTGCGAGAGCATAAGCACCGCCGCGAGGCTGATCAGAAGACACGCGAAGCGCGCAAGCTGTCACGGGAAGTGGCCCGGCTGAAAAAGCAGAAGAACGAAGGTAAGGACGAAGTACTTGCCCTTCTGGACGAAGCTAGCTGATCCGCACCAATGACCAACATTCGCGTGAAGATTTGCGGGCTTCGAACCCCGCAGGACATCGCCGCTACTGCTGCGGCTGGTGGGGCCTACATAGGCTTCAATTTCTTTCCAAAGTCACCCCGTTCGGTCACACCTGAGGAGGCGGCTGCGCTTGCACTCGAGGCGCCCGTCGGGCTTTGCAAGGTTGCTTTGGTTGTTAATGCAGACAATGATCTGCTGGATGATATCACGGCCAAAGTGCCGTTGGACATGATCCAGCTGCACGGGCAGGAAACACCTGAACGGGTTGCAGAGGTCAAATCCCGCTACGGTCTGCCGGTGATGAAAGTGCTGGGAGTGTCCACGCCGGAGGATATCCAGCGCATCGACGCATATGAAGCAGTCGCCGATCAGATCCTGGTTGATGCCAAAGCGCCAAAAGATGCTGTTCTGCCCGGCGGCAATGGCGTTTCGTTTGATTGGCGGTTGCTGGCGTTGAAGAAGTACTGGCGCAAGCCATGGATGCTTGCGGGTGGGCTGACGCCCGACAATGTGGCCGAAGCGATACGCATGACAGGTGCAAGCCAGGTTGATGTTGCCTCCGGGGTGGAAAGCGCGCCTGGCGAAAAAAGCGCCGAGTTGATTGCAGCGTTTTGCGCCGCGGCGAACAGCCCGCGCCGCTGAACGCGGTGATGGCTGATCCGGCACTTGCCGCAAGGGCTGCGATATAGGGCCTCACACAGCAGAATTCCATGGGTGTCCCTTTACCCCGGTCGAGGGGCGCTATACTCATATCGGGTGCCGCGAAGAAGGAATGGACCATGGCCGAAGATCTTTTCAACAGCTTTATGAACGGCCCCGATGAGCAGGGCCGGTTTGGTATTTTTGGTGGGCGATTTGTCAGCGAAACTCTTATGCCGCTGATCCTGAGCCTCGAAGAGGAATATGACCGCGCCAAGGATGATCCGAGCTTCTGGGCGGAAATGGAAGATCTGTGGAAGCACTATGTCGGGCGCCCGAGCCCGTTGTATTTTGCCGAGCGGCTGACCGATCACCTGGGCGGCGCCAAGATCTACATGAAGCGCGATGAACTGAACCACACAGGCGCGCACAAAGTGAACAACGTGCTCGGTCAGATCCTGTTGGCACGGCGCATGGGCAAAACCCGGATCATCGCAGAAACCGGTGCGGGCCAGCACGGTGTTGCGACCGCAACGGTTTGTGCCAAATTCGGTCTTAAATGCGTTGTCTACATGGGCGCGCATGACGTTAAACGCCAGGCACCGAACGTATTCCGCATGCGCCTGTTGGGCGCAGAGGTCATTCCTGTCACATCCGGTCGTGGGACGCTGAAAGACGCGATGAACGATGCTCTGCGGGATTGGGTGACCAACGTCCACGACACGTTCTACTGCATCGGAACCGTGGCCGGTCCACACCCTTATCCAGCGATGGTGCGCGATTTCCAATCCGTGATCGGCAAGGAAGTGCGCTGGCAGCTCGCCGAACAAGAAGGCGAGGGCCGTCTGCCCGACACCGTGATCGCCGCGATTGGCGGTGGGTCCAACGCCATGGGGCTGTTCTATCCGTTCCTGGACGACAAATCGGTCAACATCATCGGTGTCGAAGCCGGTGGTAAGGGTGTTGACGAGAAAATGCAGCACTGCGCGTCTCTGACCGGTGGCCGCCCGGGCGTTCTGCATGGCAACCGCACCTATCTGTTGCAGGATGACGACGGTCAGATCCTGGAAGGGTTCTCCATTTCAGCGGGACTGGACTATCCCGGTATCGGCCCAGAACACGCCTGGCTGCATGACATTGGTCGGGCCGAATATGTGTCGATCACCGACCGTGAAGCGCTGGAAGCGTTCCAGCTGTCCTGCGCGATGGAAGGGATCATTCCGGCGCTCGAGCCCAGCCACGCGCTGGCGCATGTGATGAAGATCGCACCAGAGCTGCCGAAGGACCATATTCTGGTAATGAACATGTGTGGGCGTGGGGACAAAGATATCTTCACCGTCGCGCGTCACCTCGGTTTTGATATGTCTGATACCGAGGAAGGTCGCGATACAGATTGATCGCACCACATGGAATGAGAAAAGGCACCTGCTTCGCGGGTGCCTTTTTCATTTGTGCGGCTGATCAGTTGGATGCACTGCGGAACGCGTGTCGTTCCAAGATATGTAGTGGAACGATTTCAAGCGCTTTGCGGTGGGTGGCGTCCAGTTTGACCTGAGGCGCGCAGCCTTCGTCGGCAGCCTGTAGAAAGCGGCCAGCGCACAGGCACCAGCTGTCCCCGGGGTTGAGCCCTGCAAACCCAAATTCAGGACGCGGGGTCGACAGATCGTTGCCTACGTATTTTGAGAACGCCAAAAACTCTTCGGTCATGATTGCGCAAACCGTATGGCTGCCCTGATCCTGGGCGCAGGTGTTGCAATGACCATCGCGAAAGAAGCCAGTCATTGGAGCGGTTGAACAGCTTGCCAATGATCCGCCGTGTACATTCACACTTTCATCTTTGTCCATAGATCCATCCTAGAGCGACTGTGCCAGAGTGCGGAGCATGCTGATATTTTGTTGTGACACACCGGGTTTTCGAAAACCGCGGTCTGCAGCTGTGACAACGATCACCACATCTCGACCCTGATCAATATAGATATATTGCCCGTAGACCCCTCTGGCCAGAAATTCACCAGGTTGTGCGTTGCGAGGGATCCACCATTGGAACCCATATCCAGCCTTGCCCTCCGCCGTCGGAGCCGACGGGCGAGTAGATTGGGCGATCCAGTCTTTTGGTGCGATTTGTTTGCCAGCAAACTGGCCATCCTGTGCGACCATCAGGCCAAACCGTGCGAAATCGCGGGTTGTCTGGTTGATGCCGCCCAGCACGAAGGCAACGCCTGCGCCATCCGTCAGATAATGGCCGGATTGTTCCAGCCCCAGATGCTGCATCACCCGGTCAGATAGGAGCGCTGGAACGGTCTCACCGGTCGCCCCGCGAATGACCATGCCCAACACGTGAGTATCCATTGAGACATAGCGCCATTCGGTCCCCGGCTCTGCAACAGTGTCGTTCAGATTGGCCGTGAAACCATCCAATGTGCCGCCCAGTGCAAGCTCGCGCCCCATCCGATTGATGTCTGAATCGTAGTCCAGATAGTCCTCATCGAAGGCCACTCCGCTGGCCATGTTCAGCACATTGCGCAGTGTCGCACCATCATAGGCCGTGCCACGCAAAGACGGGGCATATGCCACGACCTCATCATCCAGCGAGGCGATCTTTCCCTCGGACAGAAGGATGCCAAACAGAACCGAAAGGTAGGATTTCGCCACGGACCAGGACACACGCAGATCGCTTTCTTCTGTGCCCAGATGGTAGCTTTCATGGCGCGTCTCACCCTCTTTCAGCACAAGCAGCGAGGTGACAGAGCGTTCCTCTATCCATTGCGCAACTGTGTCGGGCAGGACCATGTCTGGCCCCTGGGGCAATTCGCTGGTTAGCGCAGACCCACGATCCAGCGGCGCGGTCAGGAAGGCAGCGTCCATGTTTGAAAAGTTGTGTACGATGTGGTCGGCATCAAAGAGCGTGTTCACCGCCCAAAGCCGTTGGATTTCGTCCCGTTTGTAGAAAGCGACAGCCGCAGCAACCAGACAAAGGGCGAGAGTGGTGAACCCCGCAATTCGAAACCATTTACGCATGATGCTATCCTGTGATCCGGGCCGGGCGTGCAACTGACAGCCGTGCGTGCGGCCGACTGTTGCCTTATTTGAACTTGTCTAACAGACGCTCCATGGCCGATCTGTTGTCCTCTACAGCGGCATCCTGAGTGGCAGAGTCTTTCGGAGCTGCCTCCTTAGGTGGTTTTTGCGCACTCTTGGAGCTGCGCGGCGGTGCGACGCGCAATGCGACCGCATTCATGAACTTGCCGCCGTCGCCTTTGGCAAGATAGGGCGCACCGTCTGATATGCCGCGCAGCAGATCGTCCAGCCACGCTTCTTCGGCCTTGGCGAAATCGCGCAGAACGTAGCCTGCCACCGCATCCTTGTGGCCAGGATGGCCGATGCCCAACCGCACGCGACCATAGTCGGCCCCGATGTGAGAATGGATCGAACGCAGGCCATTGTGGCCAGCATGGCCGCCGCCCTGTTTGACGCGGGCCTTGCCGGGGGCAAGGTCTAGTTCATCATGCAGCACGGTCACCGCATCTGGGGTCAGCTTGTAAAACCGCATGGCTTCGCCGACGGACTGACCAGAGAGGTTCATAAAGGTCTGTGGCTTCAGCAGCAGGACTTTCTCCCCGGCCATCTGCCCCTCGCAGAGCTGGGCCTGAAATTTGCTCTTCCACGGTGAAAACCCGTGATCACTGGCGATCTGATCCAGTGCCATGAACCCGATATTGTGCCGGTTTCCCGCATATTTCGCGCCCGGATTTCCGAGGCCAACAAAGAGTTTCATGTGAGAGACTTTCCCATTCTGCCTGCCAAGGTTTTAAGAGCCGGGCTCTTTGAGCGCAATATTTGCATCGCCCTTGCATTGCCAAGAATGTATGGGCGTATTTGCAAAAGAAAACGGGCCCCGAAGGACCCGTTTCCAATGTGTCTGACGTGGGAGTGCGCTTACGCCTCCGCTGCGTCCTCTTCGCCTTCCGCTTCGTTGTCTGCGGATTTCAGACCCGAAGGTGCAGAAATGTTGGCAACAACAAAGTCACGGTCGATGGTCGGCTGTGCGCCTTCCGGCATAGTGATGGACGAGATGGTGATGGTGTCACCGATGTTCACACCCGCCAGGTCAACAACCAGCTTCTCAGGGATGTCACCGGCGGTCACAACCAGCTCAACCTCTGGGCGGACGGCGGTCAGAACGCCGCCACGCTTCAGGCCGGGCGCTTCGTCTTCGTTGATGAACTCAACAGGAACGAACAGGTTCACTTTGGATGTGCGACGCAGGCGCATCAGGTCGAAGTGAGTAGGCAGGTCCTTGACGACGTCACGCTGAACATCGCGGCAGATGACGCGCACGTCTTCTTGACCTTCGATTTTCAGGTTCCAGAGAGTGGACTTGAAACGACCAGCTTTCAGTTTTTTCAGCAGTTCGTTGAAGGGGATCTGGATCGACATCGGTTCCGCGTCGCCACCAAATACAACCCCAGGAACCATGCCAGCACGACGTGCTGCACGAGCGGCGCCCTTGCCCGACCCCGTACGTTCCTGGCAAACAAGATCAGGAATCTGACCAGCCATGATAATTCTCCAATATGACAATGGGGGTGCCTCCAAGGCTGTCACCCCGCGTGAAGCTGCGCTGTTAGACCGGATATCGCGTTTTTGCAAGCCACAAAGGAGCGACAAAGGTCTGTTGCGGCCTTTAAACACAGATATGGCCCGTAGAATTCGGGCCATATCCAGATCTTTGCGATCCGACCTTAGCTGCGCGGTATCACTGATCCATCCAGCGACCGCCGAAATCTTCGGGAATCAGGAGATTGTGACGTCCCAGATCGGCCACTGATTTTTCGCCACAAAGCGCCATGGTCGTGTCCAGTTCGCGGTGCAGAACCTCTAGCGCCTTGGTTACGCCCGCTTGTCCCATCGCGCCAAGGCCATAGACAAAAGCCCGGCCAATCATCGTGCCTTTTGCGCCAAGCGCGAGCGCCTTCAGGATGTCCTGACCAGAGCGGATACCGCTGTCGAGATGGACCTCGATTTGATCACCCACCGCGTCCATGATGGCCGGTAGCATCTGAATAGAGCTCAGCGCGCCGTCCAATTGACGACCACCGTGGTTGGATACGACGATCGCATCTGCACCGACGTTCGCCGCCATCTTGGCGTCTTCGGCGTCCAGGATACCCTTTAGGATGACCTTGCCATCCCACAGGGCGATCAGTTTTTCGATCTTGCCCCAATCCAGCGAGGGGTCAAATTGTTCAGCGGTCCAGGCGCCAAGTGAAGAGGCGTCCGAGATACCGTCGACATGGCCAACAATATTGCCAAAGTTGCGGCGTTTCGCGCCAAGCATTTCGATGCCCCAGGCCCATTTGGTCATAAGGTTTGCAATTGTCTTTGGGGTGAGCTTTGGTGGAGCGGACAGGCCGTTTTTCAGGTCCTTGTGGCGCTGTCCAAGGATCTGAAGGTCCAATGTGATCACCAGGGCTGAACACTTCGCATCTTTGGCGCGCTGGATCAGACGCCCGACGTAGTCTTCGTCCTTCATCGTGTAGAGCTGGAACCAGAAGGGTTGCGTGGTTGCGCCTGCCACATCTTCGATGGAATTGATTGACATAGTCGAGAGCGTGAAGGGCACCCCAAACTCTGCTGCCGCACGCGCTGCTTTGATTTCTCCGTCAGCGTGCTGCATGCCGGTCAGGCCGACAGGTGCCAGAGCCACAGGCATGGCGACGTCCTGTCCGATCATCTGGCTGGCTGTGCTGCGCCCAGCCATGTCCACAGCCACACGCTGGCGCAGGCGGATTTTTTCAAAATCATGGGTGTTGTCGCGGAACGTCTGCTCGGTCCAGCTGCCACTTTCTGCATAGTCATAAAACATGCGCGGTACGCGCCGCTCGTAGATGCGTTTGAGATCTTCAATGTTTGTAATGACTGGCACGGTCAAATCCTCGCCTTATATTGGTAATAGTTTCTTGCCAATTATTCCTGCGCTGCGCAATCCTGCCTATAACCGATAAAAAAGGCCGCACTTTTCGGTGCGGCCCATCACATGCTCCCATTTGGGGCAATCAGGCGGAATGAGCGCCTTCGGTCAGGGTTTTGACAAACTCCAAGACTTCGCTGATCGGTTTGCCCGTGGCAACCTGGCTCACAATGGCGGAGCCGACCACTGCGCCATCAGCGACGGAGGCGATGGCTTTTGCCTTTTCAGGGGTATTGATGCCGAATCCGACGATGACGGGCAGATCAGTGCTGGCCTTGATCCGCGCGACCTCGGGTCCGACATTTGTGGCCTGCGCTTCTGCCGCACCAGTGATGCCGGTGATCGACACGTAGTACACGAAGCCAGAGGTATTCTGCAGAACGCGGGGCAGGCGTTTGTCGTCGGTGGTGGGTGTTGCCAGCCGGATAAAGTTCAGCCCGGCGGCCTGCGCGGGCAGACACAGTTCACTGTCTTCTTCTGGGGGCAGATCGACCACGATCAGGCCATCAATGCCTGCTTCTTTTGCATCCGCCAGAAAGGCATCGACGCCGCGGCTGTAAATCGGATTGTAGTATCCCATCAAAACGATTGGCGTGGTGTCGTCATCTTCCCGAAAGCGGCGGGCTAGCTCCAGGGTCCGCTCAAGTGTCATTCCGGCTTCCAGGGCGCGCTGTCCGGCCAATTGGATGGTTGGGCCATCGGCCATTGGATCGGTGAAGGGCAGACCCAATTCGATGATGTCTACGCCTGCGCCGGGCAGCCCTTTGACCAATTCCAGCGAGCTGTCAAAATCCGGATCACCGGCCATGACGTAAGACACGAAAGCCTTCTTGTTGGCGGCGTTCAATTCAGCGAATTTTGCATCAATGCGGGTCATGAGAGGGCCTCTTCACAGTATCTGCCCCGGTGTGCCGAATGTTGCGTCAGAAATCAATCCCGCCAGTACTGCAGCCGGTGCTGCGATAAATGCTGTAGCGACTGCCTATGCTAGCCGTGGTACCGGTGTCGGTGCGCTGACTGAGGCGGGGCAGCCCCGCGGATCTAGCGGTTCAGCGGCATGTGGTAGCGCAGCAGCAGCGAATTGACGCCGGGATTGATGTCTGCGGTCGACGCATTTGATTTATGGGCGAGCGCCAGAGAAATGGCATTCCCATTGGGCAGTGACCGCCCCACCGCCAGTGCGCTGCGAATTTCAAAGGTAGATCCCAGATCGTTCAGCTGGACGTTTTCGAAATACGCTCCGGGCAGAACACTGGTTTCAACAAACCACCCCCGTTGCAACTGCCAGCGCCCAACCGCGCCGACGCCGACAAACAGATCCCCGGTTGTTTGGACGTCAGCCGCGGCGGCAAAGGCTGCGGAGAAGCGGCCCTGCTCCCAAAAGGGACTGTGCTGATATTCTGCAGAAATCAGAGCGCTGTCTTCGGAGCCGGGACGGGAGAATTCGGAATACCCTGCGCCCAACACCAATTCCTGCGAAATGGCTGGCACGGAAAAAGAGATGATACTGGCAAGGCCCAGTCCAACGATGGCGGTCAGTGTCTTAAGACGCATAGGCGTAAATCTCGTGGCTGTAGTCGGGTTAGAATGTTGTGATTATTTGGGAGGCCTGTCCAGAAGTTGAAGGGCAGGGCGGCTCACGATGCGGTGACAAGTTGGTGGTTCTGCGACTTAGGTTGCAAAAATGCAGCGCCAAAGGCCGCCAAACGTCCATTTTTGACGTCCGGTCGTTTGATTTGGCCTTGCTGGGCAACGACTGCTCGCTTGCGTCAGCTCCAATTGCTGCCTAGAAGCGGCCCCAAGTGGCATCAGGAGGCCAGCATGGGCTTTAAAATGGGTATCGTGGGTCTGCCGAATGTTGGCAAATCGACCCTGTTCAACGCGTTGACAAAAACCGCTTCCGCACAAGCGGCAAATTTTCCGTTCTGCACGATCGAGCCGAATGTCGGTGAGGTGGGTGTGCCGGATGCGCGTTTGGACAAACTGGCCGCAATCGCGAGCTCCAAGCAGATCATCCCGACCCGAATGACTTTTGTCGATATCGCGGGTCTGGTCAAAGGCGCCTCACAGGGCGAGGGGCTGGGCAACCAGTTTCTGGCCAACATCCGCGAAGTCGATGCCATCGCCCATGTGTTGCGGTGCTTTGAAGATGGCGATGTGACCCATGTTGAAGGCCGTGTTGACCCGGTCGCCGATGCCGAGACCATCGAGACGGAATTGATGCTGGCTGATTTGGAAAGCATCGAAAAACGTCGTGCCAATCTGGTGCGCAAGCTGAAGGGCAACGACAAGGAAGCCCAACAGCAGGACAGGCTCCTCGTTATGGCGCAGGAGATGCTGGAAAGTGGCAAGCCTGCGCGCCTTGTGGAGGTTGACGCAGAAGATGCCAAAGCCTGGAAAATGCTGCAGCTGCTGACCACAAAGCCGGTTCTTTATGTTTGCAACGTCGGAGAAACCGAGTCTGTCGACGGCAATGAACATTCGGCCAAGGTTGCCGATATGGCGGCTGCCCAGGGCAACGCGCATGTCATCATTTCGGCCCAGATTGAGGAAGAGATCAGCCAGCTTGAGCCGGAAGAGGCCGAGATGTTCCTCGAGGAGATGGGGCTTGCCGAGGCCGGGCTGGACCGTCTGATCCGCGCTGGTTACGATCTGCTGCAGCTGGAGACATACTTTACCGTTGGTCCCAAAGAGGCACGCGCGTGGACCATTCGTTCTGGCACTGCTGCCCCGCAAGCGGCCGGTGTGATCCATGGCGATTTTGAAAAAGGGTTCATTCGCGCCGAAACCATTGCCTACGATGACTACATCGCTGCCAATGGGGAACAGGGTGCGAAAGAGGCCGGAAAAATGCGGGCAGAGGGCAAGAGTTACATCGTCAAGGATGGGGACGTCCTGCACTTCTTGTTCAATACCTGATCGCGCGAACCATCGCAAAACGCCGCGCAACTACCGTGCCCGTCTTCATCCGAAGGCGGGCATTTGTTGCGTAGCGTTCGAGTTTGATGAAACGGCCGGTGAAACGGCACGGGCTTGAGTTGCGGGGGCGCACGATGATAAACCCCAACGCTTAATCAGTCGGAAGGATAACAATGACAAAACTGATCATCGACACGGATCCCGGCATCGACGATGCGATGGCGATTTTCTATGCAGCTGCAGCTCCGGATATCGAGCTGTTGGGGCTGACAACTATTTTTGGCAATGTCACAACCAAAACCGCCACCCGCAATGCGTTGCGGTTGTTGGAGGCTGCTGGGCTTGATCTGCCTGTGGCTCATGGCGCCGAAGCACCGTTGGTTCTGCCGCCGTTCACACCGTCGGCTCATGTGCACGGCGACGAAGGGTTTGGTGACATTCCCGCAGCCACGCCCCGTGCCAAGCCCGTGGAGGAAGATGCCGCAGATTTTCTGATCCGCATGGCGCAGGAACACCGTGGGGAATTGGTGCTCTGCCCAATTGGTCCTCTCACCAATATTGCCATCGCGATCCAGAGAGATCCGGCATTTGCGCAGAACGTCAAACGCATCGTGATCATGGGTGGCTCTCTGGAGGAGGGCGGCAACATCACGCCCCATGCCGAGGCCAATATCTACCACGATCCCCATGCTGCGGATGTGGTGTTTGCTTCTGGCGCATCGGTGGAGATGGTAGGCCTTGACGTCACCCACCGGATCCTATGCACGAAAGACGATTTTTCTGCGATTGCCGAAAAGTCACCCAAACTGGGCGGGATGCTGCAGGAGATGTCTGTCTTCTATCTGCACTTCTATGAAACCGTCGGTAAATTTGATGGCTGTTCGCTGCATGATCCCGCAGCGGTCATTGCTTGTACGCATCCGACCCTTTTTCAGGTGCGCTCTGTGCCGATGGAAGTGTCCTGTACCGGCGAGACTTCGGGTGAAACGCGCCTGTCCTCTGATCCAAGCCGGGCGCCAATTGATGTTTTTGTTGGCGTCGATGCCGATGCCGTCAAATCGCTGTTTTTGACCCGTTTGGCAGATCTGCCCTAAGTGGCATCGCCCATCTGTCCATGCCGCGAGAAACGGCGGCATGGACATCCCCGGGGTATACATAAAGTCTGGTCTAAGCTGCTCGTGGCAATTGCTGGTGACACCCGGGCATTGACTTAACTGATGATTGGCTCAGCTGATGGGGTGGGCCAAACAGGCCCGTGCTACAAAATTCCGTGTCGGCAAAATACGGATGAGCTTCATGAACCAACCTGTCTATGTCTCCATCACGGGTCTCAAACTCCGCCGCATCTGGTGGATGCCGCTGTTTTGGTATCATGCGGTGGCAGCAATGACGCAGGCCAAATCCGCGCCGGGATGTCTGCGGGCTGATGCGCGCAGGATCAACGGGGTCCACCACACGCTGACGGTCTGGGATAACAAGGCGTCGATGCGCGCCTACCTAACCACTGGGGCTCATTTGCGGGCGATGCCGCTGTTCCACAGGATGGCCACCGGGAAGACCTTTGGTTTTGAAACTGTCGATATCCCCGATTGGGAAGAGGTGCACAGGCTTTGGCTGATCCGTGCCAATTCTGTCTGACAGGCGCTGTTCGGCGGTTTCTGTGCAGTGCCAAATGGTGGCAGTCTATGGCATCAGGATCTGGTCAGCGGCGGACCGGGCGGAAAAGGCGGCGCCATGAACTGTCGATCGGTCGGCTTGGCCCAGTGCTTCGCCAGCAAAAAAGAGCTTGCCTGCGACGGGCGCCAGAATATCGGGGATGTCGCGTGCGCTATCATTCGTCATGGAATAGGCCCCCATTATGTGGGGTGATTGGCTCCAATTCTGGACGACGCCGTGTTGGAAGGATCGCGTCACGACTGGACCAAAGATCCCCGTCAGCTCTGTCAGGATATCTGCGAGCAGGGCCTGATCGCCAAGTGTTGTCCGGCGCAGTGGGTCTTCGGACACGGTGAAGAGGCCCAGAATGTTGTCTTGCGTCGGTTTGCGGAATGCCGCGTCAAAATACAGTTTTTCGGACCAAGTATCCTCAAGGAAGCCTGAGCGCGGCCCGTCATAGAGCATGTCTGGATAAAAGCGTTCTTTGAATTTGAGAAAGGCTTTGAACCCGCCACCGAAGGTGATGTCCTGTATGTCTGACAAATTCCGAGGCCGCAGATCTTGCGAAAAGGAGATGTGGCCTTTCTGCAGAACGGACAGCGGCACCGTGACAATCACCTGATCAGTGGTGACAGACACCCCGTTGTTCAAGCGTATGGAGACTTCGGTTCCTTGTGTTTCAATGCGCGTGATCTGCGCGTTGTACCGGATTTTGCTGCCAACGCTTGGCAGGACAAAACTCTCGAAAAACCCATACCACGTCGTGTCATAGAATTTGACCTCACGGTATGTGTGCCGCAACGCGTCGAAATTGCGCAAACGGCCTTGGTCCCAGAACTGATAGGTTTGCGGCTGATAGTTGATGGTCTTGACGCCAAGATCTGTGTCACCTTTCCCAAGGATACGCCCCAAGACGCCGGGATCATCGTGGATCCACTCGGCGCCGAGGTCGAGTGGGACATCAGAGAAACCTGTCAGGCGCTTGATCCGCCCACCCCAGTCTGCTGCCGCTTCCAAAACCAGCACATCCACCCCTGCTTGCGTCAGGTGATACGCTGCCATCAGCCCGGCACTTCCCGCTCCGATGATCGTTACATGTCGTCGCCGCTGCGCCCGAACCAGCGTTGGTGCACACAAGAGCGTGGCAGCGGACAAGCCTACAAATGTTCTGCGATCCATCTGTGTAAATTCCCTTTTGTAACAAGCCGCTGTTGTGGTTTGTGTCCGCCATACACAACCTTGCCAGAGCTTACACTGATTGGCCATTGTTAGCAGGGGACGAGAGCAGTCTTTGCTAGCGTTTGATGCCGATCCATCATCTGAACCTGTGCCTGTCTCGCGCCGATCGCACCCATGTCTGGCGCAAGAGATACAGCGGCCCGTAGGGCGCTTGGCTGTGCAAATGTCGCATGAATTTCCAGAGCAGATTTTTTCTGTGTGGCCCTGCAGAAATTTGAAAAAAACGCCTTGTTTCTCCGGATGCTGACACATATACGGGTCAGCGGAGACGTGGCCGAGTGGTCGAAGGCGCTCCCCTGCTAAGGGAGTAGGCGGGAAACCGTCTCGAGGGTTCGAATCCCTTCGTCTCCGCCACCCAAACTTACGATATAGCCGTTGAAAACATCTACTATACGGCTGGTTGGCGCGCTCGATAGGTCGCCGATAGCTCTCGTTACATTTCGTTCGGGGCGGGTGCGCCTGGCTAGATGTGACTGGTTAGTCGTGAATGTGCGGACGTTGCAAACAGCGGCTGTTTCCGATCCAAAGAGTCACCGGTCGGGCGTTGGCCAATGTGCTGAGGCACCGACCCTGGTTGTTAGGAATAGCGACGCGCAGCTTCGATCACATGGGACACCTGTTCCTGCGACAGGTGTGGGCCGATGGGCAGGCTGATCACCTGCTGTGCCAGTTCACTTGCGATTGGTAGATCGGCATCGGCCAGACCAAGCGAGGCATATGCGGCCTGCGCATGCGGTGGGATCGGGTAATGCACCAGCGTCTGGATACCTGCGCTTTCCAGGTCCGCGGCAAACCGTGATCGCTCTTTGTGGCGTACAACAAATAGATGCCAGGCTGACTGCGCGTCTTGTGCGATGTGGGGCAGGATCAGATCTGTGTCCTGAAGATCCTGCAAATAACGTTCCGCGATCTGGGCGCGCCGGGTGTTCCAGTCGTCCAGCACCTGCAGTTTGACTGATAGGAAACAGGCCTGCACGGGATCCAGCCGACTGTTGAAGCCTGGTACATCGTTCTTGTATTTCTCCCGCGAGCCGTAGTTGCGCAGCAAGCGGAGTTGGTCCGCAAGGTCGGGGCAATTCGTCGTCAAGGCACCGCCATCGCCAAGCGCGCCGAGGTTCTTTCCGGGATAGAAGCTCCAACAGGCGACATCACCCATCGCCCCGATCCGCTTGCCTTTCCATCTCGCACCATGGGCTTGGGCGGCATCTTCGATGACACGTATCCCCAGTGCCTCGGCAGTTGCGCAGATCGCGGTCATATCCGCAGGTTGGCCATAGAGATGCACAGCGATCACCGCCTTCACCCCGGTTTGCATGGCCTGTTGAATGCCCTCTGCCGTGATGTTGTGGGTGGCCGGGTCAGGCTCTACCGGGACCGGTATTGCACCACATTGCGAGACCGCAAGCCATGTTGCGATATAGGTGTTGGAGGGCACCAGCACCTTGTCGCCAGCGCCAATGTCGAGAGCCACCAAAGCGAGGCGCAGCGCATCCAAGCCGTTGGCCACGCCGATGGCATGATCTGCCTCGCAGTAGGCGGCGAACTGCTGTTCAAACTGCGCGACCTGAGGCCCGAGAATGTACCAACCGGACCGAAGGGATTCCAGCATCTCCGGCTCGGTCTGCGGCGCCAGCTCATCATAGGCCGCTTTTAGATCCAGAAAGGGGACCTGCATCATGGTGCCACCCCAACGGCCTGACGAAAATCGCCGTAGTCGCGGATGTAGTCGCTTTCGTCATAAGGTGCGGATGCCATCACCATGCAGACTGCCCCGGAGGAGAAGTTATCGAGATAGCGCCACATCATCGGGCAAATGTAGATCCCGAAATAGGACCGGTTCAGATGGAAGCGTTTCTTGTTGTAGCCATCGTCCAGAACGACATCGAAGCTGCCCGACATCGCGATCATGAACTGATGCAGATCCTTATGGGCATGTGCCCCGCGATCAGAGCCGCCCGGGACGTCATAAAGGTAATACACTCGTTTGATGTCAAAGGGGATGTGGTTCATCCCTTCCACAAAGGTGAGGTTGCCACGCGCATCTTCGATTTTGGGCAGGTCGAGAACTTTGCAATCTTCCAATGGCACGATGGGTCTCCCAAGACGATTGGGTGCCGAAGGATGCTTTGCCGCGATCATAAGACCGCTGATCCACCGGCACAATGAGGCCAGCGGCTGCGACCCCTATGGCGGAGCTGTCTAGCATACTGTAGGTTTCGTTCAATCGAATTAACGCTGCCGACTGCGCGCAGCCAAAGGGCAGGAGTGCAATCCAGATCATGTCAGACATCAAGAAACTTCTGCTGATCGGAGCGGGTGAATTTGCCGATATCGCCTATGAATACTTCAGCCAGGATTCCCAGTATGAGGTGGTTGGTTTTGCGGTGGAGCAGGCGTACCTGACGGAGCCTGAAAAATTTGGTCTGCCGGTTGTCGCCCTTGAAGAAGCGGTCAAGACATTCCCGCCCGATGATGTGCATGCCCATGTCGCTGTGACCTCAACACAGTTGAACCAGGTGCGCGAACGGCTGGTCGGCGCTGCGCGAGCCATGGGGTATCATTTGGCAAACTACATCAGCAGTCGGGCATTTGTCTGGCGCACTGCGACCCTTGGTGATAATGTTTTCATATTTGAAAACAACGTCGTGCAGCATGGTGTCACAATCGGTGACGGTGTTGTTTTGTGGAGTGGCAATCACATTGGCCACCAGACCGTGGTGGAGGATTTTTGCTTCATCTCCAGCCATGTGGTGATCTCTGGCTATTGCCGGATCGGACGGCGCAGTTTTGTTGGGGTCAATGCCAGCTTTGCCGACAATATAACCATTGGTCCCGATTGCTTTGTTGCGCTTGCGGCGGTGGTGAACAAGACCTACCCCGACGGGGGCCAAATCCTGAGCGGCCACTACGCCGAACCTTCGCGCGTGTCGTCCTATCGTTATTTCAAGATAAAGGCCTGAAGCGATGGCATGGGAGAAGTTGGGACGCGCGTTTTGCCCAGATGGGCAGAGCAGTTGGGCGCGCCATAGTTTCATGACCCCGGTTCCGGTGGATCGGGGGGACGGTGTCCTTCGCATTTATGGCGGGATGCGAGATGACGAGGGGATCAGCCGCATCGGTTGGATTGATGTGGCCGCAGAGGATCCGCTGCGTGTTCTTGCCGTATCGCCTGATCCAGTCTTGGACCTTGGTGCACCCGGCATGTTTGACGACAACGGCGTGATCCTGGGGGATGTCATTCGCACCGGGCCGACGCAGCTGCGGATGTATTATGTTGGATTTCAGCTGGTTCAAAAAGCCAAGTTTCTTGCCTACACGGGGCTGGCTGTGAGCGATGACAACGGTGGCAGTTTTACGCGCCTGCAACAGACCCCGGTTTTGGACCGCGCGCCGCAAGCTCTCTTTATCAATGCGCTGCACAGCATCCAGAAAATCGACGATGGGTATCGCGCCTGGATTTCCTGTGGCCAGAGCTGGCAGCAGATCGGTGATCGCGTGTTCCCGCAGTACAATTGCTGGACGCTTACCAGTCCCGATGGCATTCGCTTTGACATGGCGACGGCTACGCCAACCCTCGACTGTGAGGGGGATGAATACCGGATTGGTCGACCGCGCGCCAACCAACTGCCGGATGGCACCTATGAGATGCGGGTGACCTCTGACACGCTGTCAAAACGCTACGCCTGTTTCCGGGCCGTTTCCAAGGACGGTGTTCTTTGGGATCGCACCGACGACGATGAGCTGCCACGTGGAGAACCTGGCGATTGGGACGGTGAGATGACCTGTTATCCCGCCCGGATTGACCTGTCTGATGGTAGCAGCCTGCTGTTTTACAACGGCAACAACATGGGAGAAACGGGTGTCGGCGTTGCGCGGCTCGTGCGTGGCGATGATCGATAATCTGAAGGTTTGCCGTTACTCAGCCGTTGATCGGGAGGCGTGGGACGCATTTGTTGCAGCCTCCAAGAATGGGACGTTCCTGTTTCACCGCGCCTTCATGGAATATCATGCGGACCGGTTTCAAGATCATTCGCTGATGGTTTGGAACGCAGACCAATTGGTTGCGGTATTGCCTGCCAACCTGGATGGGTCCCGCTGCGTGACCCACGGTGGGTTGACCTACGGTGGGCTTATCACCGGCGCGCGGATGTCGGCGGAGCTGGCGCTAAAGATCTTTGACATGATTGTCGAATATGGGCGTGGCCAAGGCTGGAGCGAGATTTACTACAAGCCGGTGCCGCATATCTATCACCGCCAACCTGCCGAAGAAGACCTCTACGCGCTGTTCCGCCACGATGCCAGACTGGTGCGCAGTGATGTGTCCGCAACCATTTCCCTGCAGGATCGGTTGTCGTTTTCAAAAGGGAAAAAAGACGGCCTGCGCAAGGCCCGCAAGGCGGGGCTGGTGTGCCGGGAAAGCCAAGACTGGGCAGCATGCTGGACCTTGCTGACCCAGGTGTTATCAGATCGACACGCGGTCAAACCGGTCCATGCGCTGGAAGAAATCACTCAGCTTGCGGCTGATTTCCCAAACCAGATCCGCTTGTTTGGTGCCTATCATCTCAATCGGATGATTGCGGCGATGGTGGTGTTTGATTGCGGACCAACGGTGCATGTTCAATACATCGCGTCTAGTGATGCAGGTCGGCAGAACGGTGGTGTGGATTTGATTGTCAAACACCTCCTGGATGAGGTGTTCATGGATCGGCGCTGGTTTGATTTCGGTATTTCCACAACCGAACAGGGCCGTTCGCTCAACACTGGCCTTGCGCAGCAAAAAGAAATGTTTGGTGCGCGCACAACCGTTTATCAGCAGTTCAGTCTGCCGCTACAGGATGTAAGATCAATATGACCACCTTGACGTACTCTGTTGTCCTGATGTGTTACAATCAGGCGGATTATGTCACGGACGCGGTGCAGGCGCTGTTGGCGCAGGACTGTGAACCTGTTGAAATCCTGTTGTCCGACGATTATTCCAGTGACGATACGTTCGCCAGGTTAGAGCAGGCCGTCGCGGGCTATGATGGGCCGCATCATGTTGTGTTGAACCGGAATACGCACAACCTGGGGGTCAACGCCCACATTTTGAGATGCTATGATCTCAGCCAGGGGGATGTGATCATTGCCACCTCTGGTGACGATATCTGCCTTCCCAATCGGATCGCCCGCACCATCGAAGTCTTTGAGCGGGAAAAACCGCTGCTCGCCTTTTCCCAAGCCAGGGTAGAAACCTTGCAGGGACAAGACATGCCGCGTGCCTATCAAAAGGCCACCTTTTATCGCAACCGCTCGGCACAGGCGGCGAGCACATCCATGCAGCTTTATCTTGGGGCCACGTGCGCCTGGCATAAGGACCTGTTTCGCAAGTATGGGTCTATTCAGTCGAAGGACTGTTTTGAGGATCTGATCTTTGGCTTTCGTGCTGCGCTCGAAGAGCGCGTGGCTTTCATCGACGAGGACTTGGTGCGCTACCGGCTCGGGGCTGGGCTGACCAACACGCAAAGGCAATCGGAAACCGAGGAGCAATTCACCAGCCGCCGCCTGCTTGAATTGCGCCGTGAGGTTGCGGTGCTGCAGCAAAGACAGGCGGACGCGACCGTCTTTGGGCTGCCGGCGGATGATCCCATTCAGAAAGGCATGCGCCGGATGATGGGGGATCGAAACATGCGGCAGGCCTATATCAGCGCAGGTCCTTTGGCATTGGCGCGGGTCGGTTGGCGGCGCCCGCTGAAAGCGCTGGGGTTGTGGATTTCCGAGGCCAAGCGGCGGCGCAAGGCAGTATCGGGATAGATGCGTCAGCGCATTTTGTTCAGCGTCAGCATCAGCGCATCGCACGCATCCAGAATATGTGCCCTGGTCAGGGACGCTGCCAGGTCGGCGTCACCGGCGGCACAGGCATTCCAGATTGCGATGTGTTCTTCATTTGCGCGCTCGCTGCCGTTGGACAGCACCAATTGCGCCCGTAAATAGCTGTCGACGCGGTCCATGGCATTTTCGATCACGTCCATGTGGTACTGCAATCCGGCCTCTTGGTAGAGGGTGGCGTGAAAGTCCCGGTTCAGATCGCCCCAGGTCATCGGGTCCGAGGATTGGGAGAACGCGATCAGGCAGTCTTTGGCCTGCGCAAGGGCCGTATCCGAAATCCGTGGCACAGCGCGGCGAATGACTTCGGGCTCCAACAGCGCCCGCAGATCAAATATCTCTCTGGCTTCCTGTTCCGACAGGCTGGAGACCACTGCGCCTTTGTAGCGTTGCGTTTTGACCAGCCCTTGCTCTTCCAACCGGGAGATCGCTTCGCGCACAGGGATCCGGCTGGTGTTGAAGGTGCGTGCCAAATCATCCTGGCGCAGGGGTGTGCCTTCCTTCAGATCGCCTTCGATGATGGCGCGGCGGAGGGCGTCAAAGACAACGGTGGCTGCTGGTGTGTCTTTGGGGATTTCGACAGGTTGTAGCTTCATGGTGGGCTCTCCTCAGCGCTCTTTATAGCCTTGAATTGACACAGTGCAAAAGCGCCGCTGCCAGAAAACGCCTGTCTGGGTTCGCTTTGCATCTGCCGCTTGGTTTCGCTTGAATCTGGAGCGGTTTCCTGCGGTGCTTAGGCGGATTTGCAGAGGTCAGCGGCATAGCGGAAAAAGCACTTGGTCTGGGATCAAAACGCCTTATAGCTGTGTGAGGGCAAAGCCGCAGAGCAGCCAGTTTGCGCAGACCACAACGGGAGGTGATGATGGGGCAGACATGTGTGATTGTGGGCGCCGGTGTGGTTGGTGTCAGTGCTGCCTTGGCGCTACAGACCGAGCTCGCCGGTCAGGGTGGTAAGGTCATTCTGATCGATAAATCGGGTGTTGCTGCGGAAACATCGCAAGGCAACGCAGGTGCTTTTGCCTTTACCTCTGTGGAGCCGATGGCCCATCCCGGTATCGTCAAACAAGTCCCTGGATGGTTGTTGGATCCACTTGGGCCGCTTTCTATCCCACCAAGCTATGCTGCCAAATTGACCCCTTGGCTGCTGCGGTTCTGGCGCGCCAGCTGGCAGGACCAATACCGCGCGTCTATCGCTGCGCAGGCGGCGTTTATGGTGCATTGCAAAGCCGCCACCGAACGACAAATCAAAGATGTCGCAGGCGAGGCGATGATCCTGAGGCAGGGAGCCTTGCACCTGTATGATACGGCCGCAGCCTTCCGTGCTGCAAAACCCAGCTGGGATTTGCGCGATGAATTCGGGGTTGATTACACGGTCCTGAAAAGCCCCGAAGAAATTGCCGAAATCCAACCTGGTCTGAGCGCTGAATTCACCCATGCCGGGTTCACCCCAGGCTGGATGAGTACAACGGACCCAAAGGCCTGGGTCGATCACCTGTTTGCCGCATTTTTGCAGCGCGGTGGCATATTTCGCCAA
Organism: Phaeobacter sp.; assembly: GCF_022825805.1. GTDB lineage: Bacteria > Pseudomonadota > Alphaproteobacteria > Rhodobacterales > Rhodobacteraceae > Phaeobacter. The sequence goes on along the minus strand of NZ_JAJDWC010000095.1, from coordinate 11,064 downwards.
GAAGAGCTGTTGGCGGTTCAGCCCGAAGATGATGGGGTTTTGCTGACACTGACAACAGCACCTGTGCGCGCAGATCACGTGGTCATTGCTGCAGGCGCCTGGTCGCATCTGATGGCAAAACCGCTTGGCGATCATCTGCCCCTGGAAACCGAGCGGGGTTACAACACGACACTACCGCCAGGCGCGTTTGACCTGCGCACCAGTTTGAACTTCGGCAAACATGGATTTGTGGTGAGCCCGATCAAGGGTGGGGTGCGTGTCGGCGGCGCGGTTGAGCTGGGCGGGCTCGATCTGCCGCCAAACTATAAACGAGCGGACCACCTGCTGACCAAAGCTGCCCGTTTCATGCCGGGCCTGGATGTCTGCAATGGTACCCAATGGATGGGCTATCGTCCCTCATTCCCAGACAGTTTGCCAGTTATTGGCCGGGCAAAGGGCGACCGTCGCATTTTGTACGCCTGTGGGCATGGGCATTTTGGTCTCACGCAATCGGCGGGCACCGCTGAATTGGTGGCGGATTTGGTCATTGGGCGCGACCCGTCGATGGATCTGACAAGCTTTCGGGCGGATCGCTTCTAAGGCCCGCCTTACGTCGCTGACATCTTTGGTCGAGGAAGGTGCTGCGGCATCTTGCTTGTCGTAGGGTCAAATTCGCATAAACGAATTCGAAGGATTTCCCTGTCTATTTCTATCTGAAATCTGTCGCAAATTGACAGATGCGGTACGAACTAGGAGATCCCATCGCTATGTCTAAGGCCAGAAAGCTCTCGCTCAAGCTAAAATTACCTCTGATTATGGTGGCGCTTACGGCGACGTTTTTGGTCACGGTCTCGTTCCTGGTCTATTCAATGGCGGAGAAAAGCATCCGCGAATTTGTGTATTCCGCCAAGGAAACAGCTGCCAAGTCTGGCGCGCAGGCGCTGACCTTCATGGTGGATTCGGCACGCAAAGATCTCTCCGTTACCGGCACGCAACCAACCGTGTTTCGCGCGATCAACAACTTTGACCGTGTTTATGGCATGATCGAAGAGGAGCCCGTGGGCTTTCTTTTGCGGCATTACGTCGAAGAGAACCCGCATGCAGTAAATGAACGCGAAAAGCTGGTGGATCCCGGTGACGGCTCTTACTACAGCCAGTCGCATGCGACCTATCACCCGACCTTTCTGCAATCGCTGCAGATCAACGGATACGAAGACCTCTATCTTCTGAATGCCAGCGGCCAGTTGATGTATTCGGTCAAGAAACGTCCGGATTTCATCCAGCAGTTTGGATCTGGTGCGAATGCTGAAACAGGATTGGGGCAGGTCTATGCCGCGGCGCTCAACGCCACTGTCGGAGAAGTCGTGACCTCTGATTTTGCCAGCTATGCGCCTGGTGGTGGGCAAGCTGGGGCTTTCCTTGGTACACCGATCTTCAACAAGAAAAAAGAGATTATTGGCGTCTTGGCTGTGCAATTGTCCAGCCAATCTGCTGTGACTGCCATGACCTCGAATCTGGATGCCAACGGCAGCCAGGATGTGTTTTTGGTGGATCAAAACGGCATCGCGCGCAGCCCGTCGCTCCTGAGCGAAAGTCTTGTTGTTGGTGACGCTTTGCCAGAAACAACACAGGTTACTGCTGCGAAAGCGGGCGATGGAGGTTTGTTCGAAGATGCGCGTTCCGTCACAGGCGAGAACGTGATCGCTTTGGTCAAACCGCTGAAGATCGACGGATTTAATTGGTCTATGGTCCTGGAAACCGATGCAACTGCCGCCTTTGCCAAGGTGAATGAAATCCGGCTGGTCGCCGTTTTGATGATCGGGGCCTCGGTTGTGATCGCCATTCTGGTGTCCTTTGTGGCGGCGCGAAGCGTGACCCGACCGATCCTGGCGTTGCGGGAGGTGACAAACGCCCTTGCTAGCGAAAACTATTCCGTCGACATCACGGGGCGCAATCGCGGCGACGAATTGGGTGATCTGGCCAGCAGCCTTGCGACCTTCCGAGATAAGCTGGTGATTGCGGATGAGGCCGCCGAACGAGAGGAAGAAGCCGCTCGCAAAACCGCAGCCGTGGTTCAGAAGATGAGCGACGCTCTCGCAGAGCTGCAGCGCGGCAACCTGGCCTGCGATATTTCTGAACCGTTTGATTCGCATTACGAGACGCTGCGCGAGAATTTCAATCAGTCGCTCGCCATTCTGCGTGGATCCATGACAGAGGTCGTGGAAGCAGCCCATAACGTCAACCGCTTCTCCGAAGAGCAACGGGGTTCAGCCGCTGAAATGGCGCATCGCACCGAAACGCAGGCGGGCACCCTAGAGGAAACCGCCGGAGCGCTGAAAGATCTCACAGTGGGTATTCGTGCCACGGCGGATAACGCGGGCCGAGTGGACGACACGATGCGCGGTACGCGGAGCGAAGCCGAACAAAGCAATCATATTGTGACATCTGCGGTGGAAGCGATGGACCAAATCCAGGAGGCCTCACAGCAGATTTCCCAGATCATCAATATGATCGACGACATCGCGTTCCAGACCAATCTCCTTGCTTTGAACGCAGGGGTCGAAGCCGCACGCGCCGGTGAGGCAGGGGCAGGCTTTGCCGTGGTTGCGGCTGAGGTTCGCGCCCTCGCCATGCGGGCTTCGAAGGCTGCAGGTGAAATCAAGGATTTGACCACTGCGAGCGAAGAGCACGTTGCCAACGGTGTGGCGATGGTGGGACGCGCAGGTGCTGCGCTGACCAGTATCATCGAAAAAGTTGGCGATGTGTCGGGCTTGATCACTGAAATCGCGGACGGGGTGCAAAAGCAGTCTTCTGGTCTGCAAAACATCAATGACGCGATGAACCGTTTGGATAGCACGACACAGCAGAATGCGGCGATGTCAGAAGAAGCGGCCGCTGCCAGCCAGTTGTTGCAAAATGAGGCACAGAGCCTGACCGGGGTGGTGTCCCGCTTTCAACTCGACGGCGGCGGCGGGCAGATCTCGGCCTCGGCGCATGAGGCCGCAGATGTCACAGCGGATGATTGGACCACACCGGGTCTCGCGCAATCCGCCTGACGCCTGATAGGATCAGGGGCGCAGCGGCATAAACCCGCTCTGCAGTGCGGTGACGGCTGCATCGGCTTCGGTCGGCGCAGCATTGCGATGTGCCATCCGCTCCAGGTTCACAATCGTGGACAGCATGATCCGATCATGGCTCCAATCCCCGGATCTTTGCATCAGGAGGGCGCAGGACAAGACGCCGGTGGCCAGCGCGGCTGACACGAACATCCAGCTGAGCATATGGCGTTCTTGCGGCTGTTCAGCGGTCACAGCGCGAATGCGCCGTTCAATGGTTGCACCGCGGCGCATCTCGTTGTTGTCGACCAAGGCAACAACTGGGCGACGCTGCACCAGGCGAACGGGATCCTGCGCCGCCAGAATGCAAGCGCGGATCAAGCACTCGCAATAGGCCCGTACATCGCGATTGCCGCGTCTTATCAATGCCTGATCACAGGCAAACTCCCGCAGCATGCGCACCTCGCGCCGCCAGATATGGTAGGCCGGATTCCAGAACAGGAGGGGTCGCAGGGCCTCCAGAAGGAATTCGCATTCCACATCGCGCTGCCGGAAGTGCTGCAATTCGTGGGCGATGCTCAGGCGTAAATCTGCGGTGTTTTCCGCCAGGCTTGTGGGCAACACGATATAAAGCCTGCGAAACCCACGGGTCGAAAAGGCGACTTTACTGGTGTCGCTGAACAGGATCTGTACCCGCCCAATGTGTTTCCAGACGTAAGCGGTTTGCACAACCTGCCGCAGGCGCAGCCCGGCTGACAGCAGTTGCAGGGCGGAGACGACACATCCGATAGCCAAGAGAACGATGGCAATCTGCGCCCATAGCGCCGACTGGTCGAGCAGGCCTCGCACGACATCTTCGCGCAGCCCCAGGAAGCTCTCGAACTTCGTGGCGCTCATGCTGACATTGCCCTGAAGGTATTGCGCCACCAACATGTCCGAAAGGGTCGGGGGCTTGGTCATCACATAGGTCGTCAGCGCGACACCGATGAATGGAGCAATGGCCAGCAAAATCGTCATGCCATTCAACAACCGTAATTGCGGCTGAAAGGCGGGACCAAGGTGACTTCGTAAAAGAATGGCGCGCGACCCTAACCAAAGTGCAACGCCAGCAAACAGCAGGAGATTGAGATCAATATATGCGTTTAAAATCGTTTCAGCGTTCATCGTCCCCCAACCTTTCGTTCAGCAAGGCCCGTATCTCCACGAGCATGTCGTCGGTGACATCTTCGTCGTCCACTAACCGCGCGACCAGGGCCGCCGGCGCTCCGTTGAAGAGCTTGCTCGAAAGGTTCTTGAGGGTGGTTTTTTGATACTCTGCTTTTGGCACTGCGGGTCGGTAAACCAGCGATCTGTCGGCCCGTTCGCTGGTCATAAACCCTTTTTGCTCCATGATCTTCAAGACCGTTGCAACGGAGGTGTATGCCCGTTCCTGACGCTTGTTCAATTCGGCCAGGATGTCACGCACCGTGCCACCACCTGTTTCCCAGACAACAGTCATGAATTCGAGCTCCACCTCGGTCAAAAGCGGATTGTCTTGTTTCTTTCGCATCACGTGTTGTCCGGTCCTTGTCCTTGACACCATGCTAGGGGAAGGGCGCGCGGTTTGAAAACTATTTTTTTAAGAGAGCTGGCGCCGTGGTCTTCTCCTGCACGCCAGCTCTCTTGTTCGCTGTGCTTCTCACCCGTTGCGCACCCATGGTCGGCCTGATCATCGCTGCGGATGCGACGGTCAACTCCGCAGATCGCAGGCGGCGATCACACCTTCCAGAAGGTGAAAACAAACCAACCGATGGACAAAGCCAGAGGCCACCAAAGCGGCATACCCACCAGACCAAGCCACGCCAGAAAGATATAGGACGTGCCCAGCAGGCTGATGAACAGCCGATCGCCTCGGGTCGTGACGAGCCCCAATACACCCTTCCTTGCGGCCCCGCCCGGAGTGCGCAGTTCAAGCACAATCAAAAGGCCGATGGCCGAGAAGATTCCAATAAAAACCAGCGCGGTAGGCCAGGTCCATGCCATCCAACTCAGCATTATACTCTCCCCATCGCAAAACCTTTTGCGATGTAATTGCGGACGAAATAAATCACGATGGCGCCAGGAATGATGGTCAATGTCCCGGCCGCGGCCAGAAGTCCGAGTTCGTAGCCCGCGCTAGACGCCGTTTTGGTCATTGTCGCAGCAATTGGTTTTGCTGCCACCGCAGTCAGTGTCTTTGCCAGCAGCAGCTCTACCCAGGAGAACATGAAGCAAAAGAAGGCTGCGACCCCGACGCCTGCTTTGATCGATGGGATAAAGATCGTAACGAAGAAACGAGGGAACGAATATCCGTCCACATAGGCGGTTTCGTCCAGCTCCTTTGGCACCCCACCCATGAAGCCTTCGAGAATCCAGACCGCGAGCGGGATATTGAACAGGCAGTGGGCCAAGGCGACCGCAAGATGGGTGTCAAACAATCCAACCGCGGAATAGAGCTGGAAAAACGGCAGGGCAAACACGGCCGCAGGCGCCATCCGGTTGGTGAGCAGCCAGAAAAACAGCTGTTTGTCGCCAAGGAAGCGATAGCGTGAAAACGCATAGGCAGCGGGTAAGGCGACGGCGACAGAGATGACCGTGTTGATCGAGACATAGATGATCGAGTTGATGTAGCCCCAATACCAACTGGGGTCGGTAAAGATTGTCGCGTAATTCTCGAGCGTGAATGTCTGCGGAAATAGCGAAAAGCCTGACAGGATTTCGTTGGTGGTTTTGAAACTCATCGCGACCAACCAATAGATCGGCAGCATGAGGAACAGGATATAGACAATGGGGATGATGGTACGTTTTTGCATCGTCGTATCCTCCTTTAGTTTTGATCGTCTTTGGTCATGACCGTGTAGAACAGCCAGCTGACCAGAAGTGTGATTGCGAAATAGATCAGGCTCATCGCGGCTGCAGGGCCCAGGTCAAACTGGCCAAGGGCGATTTTCACCAGATCGATTGACAGCAGCGTGGTCGAGTTGCCAGGGCCGCCGCCGGTCAGAACAAAAGGCTCGGTGTAGATGTTGAAGCTGTCCATGAACCGCAAGAGGATCGCGATGGTGAGGACGGTTTTCATCTTTGGCAACTGGATGAAGCGGAACACAGCCCAGTTTGAAGCGCCGTCAATCTTTGCCGCCTGATAGTAGGCATCAGGGATCGAAACCAGCCCGGCATAGGACAGCAGCACAACCAAAGACGTCCAGTGCCACACATCCATGGTCACAATGGTGATCCATGCGGCAACCGGATCCTGGGTCATATCGTAGTTGATGCCCAGCACATGGTTCAGCACATAGCCCAGCAGCCCGATGTCAGGCAGGGTGAAGATATTCCACATTGCCCCCACAACGTTCCATGGGATCAGCATCGGCAGTGCCATCAGAACCAGACAAACAGGCACCCAAAATCCCTTGCGTGGCATCGATAGGGCAATCGCAATGCCCAGCGGAATTTCGATGATCAGGATCAGGAAGGTGAACATGAACTGCCGCCCAAGGGCCGCATGGAAACGGTCAGAGCGCAGGATCTGCTGGAACCAGTCCAGGCCCTGCCAGAAGAAGACATTGTCGCCAAAGGTTTCTTGGACCGAGTAGTTCACAACCGTCATCATCGGGATCAACGCGTTGAATGCCACCAGCAGCAGGACCGGCAGAACAAAGAACCAGGCTTTTTGATTTTCGGTTTTCATTGCGCCACCTCCATGGGTTCAGATTTGGCAGTCTGGGTGTCGGGGGTCGTTGCAAGCCAGCCATCAACGTAGAGACGGGTTTGATCCTGCTGGAACGAAAGATGGACAGCGTCGCCTTTGGTCGGGTTGTGGCTGCCGTCCACAATTGCGTTGATCCGGCGACCTTCGGCCAGGCATTCGACCACGGTGTGGCGTCCGACGTCAGAGACTTTGGTCACCTGAGCCGGCAGGCCATTGGTCGCGAGGGAGACAAATTCGGGTCGAACGCCGATTTCGGTTGTCCCAGTACCGTCACCGCGGATCGCACCTTCGAGTGCGACAGGATGGGCGCCTATATAGGCCTGCCCACCGCGCAGTTCGCAGGGCAGCACATTCATGCCGGGCGAGCCGATGAAATGGCCGACAAATGTGTGTGCCGGACGGTCAAACAGTTCAACGGGTGTTCCGATCTGCACGACTTCGCCCAATTGCATGACCACAACCTGATCTGCAAAGGTCAACGCCTCGGTCTGGTCGTGGGTCACATAGATCATGGTGGCTTTCACGCGCTGATGCAGTTCTTTCAGCTTGCTGCGCAGCTTCCATTTCAGGTGTGGGTCAATCACCGTGAGCGGTTCGTCAAACATCACCACATTGACATCTTCGCGCACCAGCCCGCGCCCCATGGAGATCTTTTGCTTGTTGTCCGGGCTAAGACCGGCAGCGCGGGTGTCCAGCAAATCGGTGACTTCGAGCATTTCAGCGATTGCCATGACCCGCTCTTTGACCGTTGCCTCATCGCGCCCGCGATTGCGCAGCGGGAAGGCCAGATTGTCATAGACCGTCATGGTGTCATAGATCACGGGAAACTGGAAAACCTGCGCGATGTTGCGCTGATCTGGCGGCAGCTTGGTGACATCCTTACCATCAAACAGGATCTGTCCTTCGGAGGGTTCCAGCAGGCCGGAAATGATGTTCAACAAGGTTGATTTGCCGCAGCCCGACGGTCCCAGCAGCGCGTAGGCACCACCGTCGGTCCAATCGAGGTCGATTTCCTTCAATGCGTAATCCGAAGGGCGAGAAGGGTTCGGCAGGTAGCTGTGCCGCAGTTTGGAAAGAGTAATTTTGGCCATTTTTGCCTCACGCCACGCGGGAGCCATCAGGGGCAAACAAATATGCCGCTGACGGGTCCATGTAGAAGTCGTGCATGTCACCCACCTCATAGGGGTGCACACCTGCAGACAGGGAAACCCAGCTCACGTGTTGCCCGTCTATATCCATGTCGAAATGTGCGCTGCTTTGGGATCCGGACAGTTCGGTCACTTGCACCTGCCCTGACAAACGAACGCCGGAGCGTGGATCTGCGGTTGGCAGGACATGATAGGGGCGAATGGCAACGGTATATGGCCCGTCCGCAAGTTCTGCCGCGGCGCCACTGAGTTGCCAGGACACATCGCGTCCGAGATGCGCGGTTCCGCCCTGTTTTACGATAGGCGCGGTGTTGATCGGCGGGTCAGAGAAAACCTGCGCGGCCGCGACATTGCCCGGATTGCGATAAATTTCTGCGGTCGGGCCAAATTGGGTCACGCGGCCATCTTGCATCAGAGCGGTTTTACCGCCGAGCAGGAGCGCCTCTTCGGGCTCCGATGTGGCATAGACGACCACAGCGCCGCGGCCGGCAAACAGTTCGGGCAACTGATCACGCAGTTCTTCGCGCAGCTTGTAGTCGAGGTTTGCCAGCGGCTCGTCCAAGAACACAGCGCGGCTTTCTTTTGCAATCGCACGCGCCAGTGCGGTCCGTTGTTGTTGCCCACCAGACAGCTCATGCGGGCGCCGGTTCAGCAGCGGACGCAGTTGCAGGATCTCCGCGGCTTCTTCCACCCGACCGTCGATTTCGGACTTCGCCATCCCAGCCACCTTCAGTGGCGAGGCGATGTTCTCATAGACCGTCATGTGGGCGTAATTGATAAAAAACTGATGCACCAAGCTGATGTTGCGTTTCTGGGTGCTGAGCGAGGTGACATCCTGGCCATCCATCAACACCTGACCGCTGGCAATCGGGTCGAGCCCTGCCATCATCTTGATCAAAGAGGTCTTGCCAGACCCGGTTGCGCCCAAAAGGACATTAAAGTGACCCGTCTCCAACACGAGGGATGTGTCTTTGATATGCAGCTGGGCGCCGACACGTTTGGTGACATGTCTGAGTTCGAGTGCCATCTTGCTTCGACTTTCCGGCAGGCGGCCTTTGCGCGCGGCAAGCGCGATCGTATGTGGGGGAAATAGCCCGGAGCGGACCAGTCCAGCTCCGGGTCAAGGCGAAGAGCATTGGGTTTGACCCCTTTGCTCTCCGCGGGGAGGAGAGATCAGTTGGAGGCCCAGCGAGCCACCAGTTCGTCATAGTTGACGGTCTGGCCCTGAGGTTTCTCGTTCTCCAGCTTTGGTTTTGCACCGCCGTTGGCAAACCACCATTCGGCGTCTTTCTCTTCGTTCAGACGCGGACCGCAGCCACCGTAGACTTGCGCCTGCTCATCGGCGCGCTGCATCCGAGCCATGGTGATGTCCATCTCTTCAGCCAGGCGATCCATGGCCTCTTGCGGGGTGAAGGCGCCAGAGTTCACATCGCCAATCTGCTGCCACCAAATCTGTGCCAGTTTTGGATAGTCTGGAACGTTCACACCAGTTGGGGACCATGCAACACGATCAGGCGAACGATAGAACTCGACCAGACCACCCAGTTTTGGTGCCCGCTCAGAGAAGCTCTCGTGGTTCACGGAAGAATCGCGAATGAAGGTCAGACCAACGTGGGATTTTTTCACGTCGACGGTCTTGGACACCACGAACTGTGCGTAGAGCCATGCGGCCTGCGCACGATCCAGCGGCGTGGATTTCAGGAAGGTCCAGGAGCCAACGTCCTGGTAGCCAACTTTCTGGCCTTTTTCCCAGTATGGGCCATGCGGCGATGGTGCCATCCGCCACAGGGGAGTGCCTTCGCTGTCGACAGTGTTGTTGCCTTCGGATTGCGGCTTGACCATGTCTGCGGTGAAGGCCGTGTACCAGAAGATCTGTTGCGCCACGTTGCCCTGAGCCAAAGCGGGAAGGGACTGATAGAAGTCATAGGACGCCGCACCCGGAGGGGCGTATTTGCGCAGCCATTCATCCCATTTGCGAATGGCATAAACAGCGGCCGGACCGTTGGCAGCGCCGCCGCGGGTGACAGATGCACCAGCAGGGTTGCACGACCCAGCTTCCATCCGAATGCCCCATTCGTCAATTGGCACACCGTTGGGCTCCCCTTTGGAGCCTGCGCCCGCCATCGACAGCTAGGCGTCCGTCATCCGCCAGCCCAGGTCAGGCGCGCGTTTGCCGTAGTCCATGTGGCCGTAGATTGCGGTGCCGTCGATTTCCTTCACATCCTCGGAGAAGAACTCTGCGATGTCTTCATAGGCCGACCAGTTGACTGGAACGCCAAGGTCGTAGCCGTATTTGGCCTTGAAGGCGGCTTGCAGATCTTCCCGATCGAACCAGTCTTTCCGGAACCAGTACAGGTTCGCGAACTGCTGGTCTGGCAATTGGTACAGATCGCCATCGGGTCCGGTGGTGAACTGCGTGCCCATGAAGTCATCGAGATCAAGGCCCGGATTGGTCACATCCGCAAAGTCACCCGCCATCATGTCCGTCAGGTTGTAGGCCAGCTGCAGACGCGAATGGGTGCCGATCAGATCAGAGTCGTTGACGTAAGCGTCATAGAGATTCCGCTTGGTCTGCATCTGGGTTTGCACCGCCTGCACCACTTCGCCCTCGCCGAGGATCTGGTGGTTCACTTTGATGCCGGTGATTTCCTCAAACGCTTTGGTCAGGACTTCTGACTCATAGCTGTGTGTTGGAATACCTTCGGACAGAACATTGATTTCCATGCCCTTGTAGGGTGCTGCGGCATTGATGAACCACTGCATCTCCGACATTTGCTCGTCCTTGTTCAGGACTGAGGGTTGGAATTCTTCATCGATCCATTTCTTGGCAGCGGCCTCATCGGCATAAGCTGCCTGCCCCGCGACCACGGCAATAACCGCAGCTGCGGACAAAAGATACTTGCGCATCTTTCTCCTCCCTAGTGATTTTCAGTGCCAGTTGTGCTGCACAGCACCTGACTGTCATTCAGGTTTCACAGAGCGCGGCATCTTGTCAAACTAAAAATTTAGTATTGTCGCTAACAAGCGATATGTCCGGTGTAGGTAACATGCGATCTGTCCGGTTTTATCATGTCTCCGAAAGGAGGCGTTATGAAGCGGACAGAAGTGTTACAGGAAGTTCGACTTATGAAGTTCGAAGACGTGTATTCGC
>NZ_JAJDWC010000002.1 GCF_022825805.1 Phaeobacter sp. | reverse complement strand
GCGAATACACGTCTTCGAACTTCATAAGTCGAACTTCCTGTAACACTTCTGTCCGCTTCATAACGCCTCCTTTCGGAGACATGATAAAACCGGACAGATCGCATGTTACCTACACCGGACATATCGCTTGTTAGCGACAATGAGTGGTTTCTCGGGTGACAGATCCGCGCGGTTGGGTTAATCTATTCCTAATGATCGCAAGATGCGGCACCGCAGGCCGAGCAGTGGCCAGCCAGACAGCAAAACACGTCGTTTCACCTTGGTGGGGTTCTCACCGGGGCAAGCAGTATGTTGCGGTGTCTGCAGTGCTTTTCCGCAAGATTTGCTATGATCGGCGAAATGCCGCGAAATATGGCCTGAATGGGTCTATATTTTGCGGAAAGTCGCGCTTTTTTGGATGACGCGCCACCCGCGTCGCGGTAGAATTGTCGCTGAATTGGACAGGAATAGGCCCTTGCGGGAGGGCTGATAACACAGGCGGAACGAGCATGACCTTGAACCTTTCGATGCCCGGCCAGGACGAGCTGAAGCCCCGGATTACCGTGTTTGGCGTCGGCGGGGCAGGCGGCAACGCCGTTAACAATATGATCGACAAACAGCTGGATGGCGTTGATTTTGTCGTGGCCAACACCGATGCGCAGGCGTTGCAGCAGAGCTCTTCGAAGAGCCGTGTGCAGCTGGGCATCAAAGTGACCGAAGGTCTGGGCGCGGGTGCGCGGCCCTCCGTCGGCTCTGCTGCTGCGGAAGAGAGCATCGAGCAGATCGTTGATCACCTGGCGGGCGCGCATATGTGCTTCATCACCGCCGGTATGGGCGGGGGCACTGGCACTGGTGCGGCGCCAATTATTGCGCAGGCCGCACGCGAGCTGGGTGTTCTGACCGTTGGTGTCGTGACCAAGCCGTTCCAGTTCGAAGGCAACAAGCGGATGCGCCAGGCCGAAGAGGGTGTCGAAGCCCTGCAGAAGGTCGTGGACACGCTGATCATCATTCCAAACCAGAACCTGTTCCGTCTGGCCAATGAAAAGACCACCTTCACCGAAGCCTTCTCCATGGCAGATGACGTGCTGTATCAGGGCGTCAAAGGTGTGACCGATCTGATGGTGCGCCCCGGTCTGATCAACCTCGACTTTGCGGACGTGCGCGCCGTGATGGACGAGATGGGCAAGGCGATGATGGGCACCGGCGAAGCCGAGGGCGAAGATCGCGCCGTGCAGGCCGCCGAGAAGGCCATTGCCAACCCGCTGCTGGATGAAATCAGCCTGAAGGGTGCAAAAGGCGTTCTGATCAACATCACCGGCGCCCATGATCTGACCCTGTTTGAACTGGACGAGGCGGCCAACCGCATTCGCGAAGAGGTCGATCCGAACGCCAACATCATCGTCGGCTCGACCCTCGATACCGAGATGGAAGGCAAGATGCGGGTGTCCGTTGTGGCCACTGGTATCGACGCGATGGATGTGCAGACTGATATCCCGGTGCCACGTCGCCCGATGTCTGCACCGCTGAAACAGACCGTGAGTGTCGAAGAGCACCGTGCGCAGGTTGTGGCTCAGGCGGCGCCTGCTGCGGCATCGGCACCGTTGGAGCTGGACCCCGCAATGGAACAGCCGGCAGCGGCTACTGGCCAGCAAGAGCCATCCCTGTTTGCGGAATTCAACGGTGGCGAAGCGGGTGGCGATGCCACCTATGATGAGGTGGTCGAGGATGCGGCCCCGGCGCTTGGCGCCGATGGTCTGCCCGCCCCAGCCTACACTCCAGAAGCACAGCAGGCCTTCCAGCCGCAGGCGGAAAGCCCGGCCGAAAGCTTTGTTGCGCCAAAAGCGCCTGCGCCCGGCACCCCATCGCCCGAGGCCATCGTGCGCTTGCAAGCCGCAGCCGCACGGGCGCAGCCGCAGGCCGCACCGGCCGCACCGGCCCAGCAGCCGCAGCGCCCATCCATTGACGCGGTCCAGACCCGCGCGCCTGCGCCAGCGCCACAGCCTGCACCGCAGGCCCCAGCGCCCGCACCGCAGCAGCCCGCCGCAGCGAGCGGTCAGGAGCAGCGCCGCTTTGGTCTGAACTCCCTGATCCACCGGATGACCGGTTCCGGTGCTGAGGGTCAGCAACAGGGCCAGCCCGCACGCCAGCAGCCCACCATGGCACAGCAGCCACCGCAGCAGGCGGCAGTTCCGGGCCAGCAGGCGGCCGTTGCGCAGCCCCAGCGGCAGGCGGATCCGGAGCAGGAGCGTATCGAAATTCCCGCCTTCCTGCGCCGCCAGGCCAATTAAGGCGAAAAAAGACAGTGAGAATGGGTCGCCTTTGGGCGGCCTTTTTTCATTTATAAACCGTTTGTTAACCCTTCTGCGGCAAGATTCTGCCGACCTGTTACAGCCATGTTTCATTCCGTTACAAAGATTGAGTTGAGGCTTTTTCACTGACAGCTTACGTCTGTTCCGCAACACGGCCCCTGTGGTCGGACCCTGTGGAATGAGGCACCGCGTGCAGAACACTCTCAAGACATCCGTGACCTTTGACGGTGTGGGCCTCCACTCTGGCAAAGCGGTCCGCATGATTGTGAAACCTGCACCTGCTGACACGGGCATCCAATTCCGCCGCACCGATATCGCTCTGGGCGACGCTGTTGTGCCTGCGTTCTGGCATCAGGTGGAGCGCACGCCACTCTGCACCCGGCTGATCAATGCCTCGGGCGTCAGTGTTTCCACGGTAGAGCATATCATGGCAGCGCTGGCAGGCTGCGGTGTTCACAATGCGCTGATTGATCTGGATGGGCCCGAAGTGCCGATTATGGACGGGTCCTCAGCGCATTTTGTACGCGGCATCATGCAGCAAGGTCTACAACGCTTGGGCGTGCCGGTGACGGCGCTGCAGATCGTCAAGCCAGTGACTGTGCGCCATGGGGATGCCACGGCCAGCCTGGTGCCAAGCAACCGTCTGATCATCGAATTCCACATCGATTTCGCTGAAGATGGCATTGGCCGTCAGAATCGCACTCTGGATATGCGCAACGGCGCATTTGCCCGTGAACTCTGCGACAGCCGCACCTTCTGCCGCCGTGTGGATGTCGACACCATGCAGGCCAATGGTCTGGCGCTTGGCGGTGTGCCGGGCGAAAACGCCGTGGTGTTTGACGGGCCCGTGGTGGAGAGCGGGCCGGGTCTGCGCCACACCGATGAACCTGTGCGTCACAAGATGCTCGATGCCCTGGGGGATCTGTTCCTGGCCGGTGGTCCGATCTTTGGCCATTATATCGGTGACCGTGCGGGCCATTCGCTGACCAACACCCTGCTGCGCGAAGTGTTTGCAACGCCGGGTGCAGTGCAGCGCGTGACCTGCGATCCGATCATGACCGCGCGGCTGCCGGGGCAGGGGCTAGTCTGGTCTGAAATTCCGGTTGAAACCCGCCGCGTCGCCTGATCGCTTTTCCCGTTTCTTTCGTCGTTATGACAGCGGCGCATCCTTTGGAGCGGCGTTTTTGGTTTTGGGCTTGCGCATGTCACGGCGCGCGCAGCTGTGATGGTCCGCTGGTGACCCGGCTCTTGACCCGGCGGCGCTTTCTCTGCCAAGTGGGTCGGGAAGCGGATATTGCCGTTTTGCCCGTCAATTGAATGTGCTAGACCGGGCGTAACGGGGCAGAGCCCTAGCAGAAGACGGTGAGGTTAAGCGATCATGATCGGCACGGGGGCGGCAGCCAAAACCATCGGTGCGGTTCTTCTGATTGCGACCCTTTCGGGTTGCGGCGGAGACGGGGGCGCGGCCCAGAATACGCAGCCTCTGGAAGGGTTCACACCTGAGCAGATCTATGAGCGCGGTGAATTCGAGATGGAACGCAACCGCACCAAGGATGCGGCCTTCTATTTTGCCGAGATTGAACGTCTTTATCCTTATTCGTCCTGGGCGAAACAGGCGTTGATCATGCAGGCCTACGCCTATCATCTGGGCCGTGATTATGTCGAAAGCCGCTCTGCCGCGCAGCGGTACATCGATTTTTACCCGACCGAAGAAGATGCCGCCTATGCGCAGTATCTGCTGGCGCTGAGCTATTATGATCAGATTGACGAGGTTGGGCGCGACCAGGGTTTGACCTTTCAGGCGCTGCAGGCCTTGCGCACGGTGATCGAGGTCTATCCAGACAGCCAGTATACCAATTCTGCGATCCTGAAATTCGATCTGGCGTTTGACCATCTCGCCGCCAAGGAGATGGAGATCGGTCGCTATTATCTGCGCAAGGGCCACTACACCTCTGCGGTGAACCGGTTCCGCGTGGTGGTGGAGGATTTCCAGACCACCACCCATACCGCCGAAGCCCTGCACCGTTTGGTCGAAGCCTATCTGTCGCTGGGGCTGGTGAACGAAGCGCAGACCGCAGGCGCCATTTTGGGGCATAACTATCAATCGACCGATTGGTACGAGGACAGCTTTAAATTGCTGACGGACAACGGGCTCAAGGCGCGGGATGTCGGCAACAACTGGCTGAGCCAGATCTACCGTCAGTCCATCAAGGGGGAGTGGCTCTGATCGCCGCTGCCTGACTGGAACCGGACTATGCTGCGCGCGCTTGATATCCGCGACATTCTGATCATCGATCATCTGGAACTGAATTTTCAGCCCGGCCTGAATGTGCTGACCGGGGAAACCGGCGCGGGCAAATCGATCCTGCTGGATTCGCTTGGCTTTGTGCTCGGTTGGCGCGGGCGGGCCGAATTGGTGCGTCAGGGGGCCACGCAGGGTGAGGTGCTGGCGGAATTTGATCTGGGCGCGGATCACCCCGCCCATGCGGTGCTCGCCGATGCGGGCCTGCCTGGCGGTGAGACGCTGCTGCTGCGGCGGGTGAATACGGCTGAGGGTCGCAAAACCGCCTGGGTCAACGATCGCCGCTGCTCGGGTGAGGTGCTGCGGGCCCTGTCGGAGACCTTGTTGGAGTTGCATGGTCAGCATGATGATCGTGGTCTTCTGAACCCGCGGGGGCATCGCGGGATGCTGGATGATTTTGCCCGGCTGTCAGACCTATTGGCGCAGGTGCGGGAGCGGTGGAACGCCGCGAGCCGCGCGCGCAAGCTGGTGGCGGAGACGCGCACTGCGCTCGAGGCGATCCAGGCCGAAGAGGAATTCCTGCGTCACGCGGTGGCAGAGCTGGACGCGCTGAACCCCGAAGCAGGCGAAGACGCGGCGCTGGATCTGCGCCGCCGCGAGATGCAGGCAGCAGAGCGGATCCGCGGCGATATCCAGCGGGCGCAGGCGATCCTGTCCGATGGTGCAGAGGGCGCTATGGGCGAGGCGCAGCGCTGGCTCGAAGGGGTGGCGGATCAGGCGGAAAACGCGCTGGATGCACCCTTGGCGGCGCTTGGCCGGGCTATGATCGAATTGGGGGAGGCCCAGGACGGTGTGTCGCGCCTGTTGGAGGGGTTGGAGTTCAATCCCGGTGATCTCGAAGACTGCGAAGAGCGGTTGTTTGCGATCCGGGCGCTGGCGCGCAAACATGACATTTTGCCCGATGAGCTGGCGACCTACGCCGATACGCTGCGCCAAAAACTGGCGGCTGTGGATGCGGGCGATCAGAACCTGGCGGAACAGACCGCAGCGCTGGCCGCTGCAGAGGCGGCTTATGCCGGTGCCGCGGATC
The DNA here is from genome assembly GCF_022825805.1 of Phaeobacter sp. Lineage (GTDB taxonomy): Bacteria > Pseudomonadota > Alphaproteobacteria > Rhodobacterales > Rhodobacteraceae > Phaeobacter. Next base: position 20,940 of record NZ_JAJDWC010000002.1, on the reverse strand, counting down.
AGCTGTCGGCGGCACGTCGCGAAAGTGCCGCGGCGTTGGATGCGGCTGTGATGGCCGAACTGGCCCCGCTGAAAATGGAACGTGCGGTGTTTGAAACCCTGATCAGCGAAACCGAGCCGGGCCCCGAGGGCCGTGATGCGGTGGCCTTTACCGTGGCAACCAACCCCGGTGCGCCCGCTGGCCCGTTGAACAAGATCGCCTCTGGCGGTGAGCTGAGCCGCTTCCTGTTGGCGCTGAAGGTCTGTCTGCGGGGCGAAAGCGGCCATCAGACCATGATTTTCGATGAAATCGACCGCGGTGTGGGCGGTGCAACGGCGGATGCTGTTGGGCGGCGGCTCAAGGCGCTGGCGGATGGCGGGCAGGTGTTGGTGGTGACCCACTCGCCGCAGGTGGCCGCGCAGGGCGCGCATCACTGGCGGGTGCAAAAACAGGTTGTTGATGGCCAAACCCTGTCGCAGGTGGTGCCATTGGATGCGGACGAGCGTGTTGATGAACTGGCCCGGATGGTGTCTGGCGACACGATCACGCCAGAGGCTCGCGCTGCAGCAAAGGCCCTGCTGGTCGGCTGATGGCGCGCTATGTGCGGCAGGGCACTGTCGCATTCGCGCAACCCTCGGACGGAACACGGCGACAAGTTAACGTCCTTGCAGGTAGTTAGGCGTTAAAACAGATCGCAACAAAGAGACCAGGACCCGCCCACCGATGCAAGACACTCTGCGTTCCGTAATGACGACGCTGCTGACCCAGATGATCGCGGAAGGTCGCGACGCCTGGCGGGTGATGCGTCAACGCGGGCCGGGGCAGTTCCAATTCTGGTTGATCGCCTTGTTGATCGGCATTGCGGCGGGGTTTGCCGCGCTGTTCTTTCGCAAGGGGATCACCGCGTTTCAGGGCTGGGTCTATGGCGCGGAAGACGTCGATTTCCTGCACAGCTTTGCCCAGAACATGCCGTGGTACTGGCTGGTGCTGATCCCGACTGTGGGCGGATTGGTGGTAGGGCTGATCCTGCACCGGTTCACCCCGGACGCGCGGGTGCGGTCGGTTGCCGATGTGATCGAGGGCGCAGCGCTGCGTGATGGGCGGGTCGAAACCCGCGCGGGCATCGCCTCGGCGGTGGCGTCGTTTCTGACGCTCAGCACCGGGGGGTCTTCGGGCCGGGAAGGGCCAGTGGTGCATATGGCCGGGGTGATTTCCACCTGGGTCAGCGACCGCATCAAGGCCGATGGCATCACCGGGCGGGATCTGCTGGGCTGCGCTGTTGCGGCGGCCGTATCCGCGAGCTTTAACGCGCCGATTGCCGGTGCGCTGTTCGCGTTGGAGGTGGTGCTGCGCCATTTCGCGGTCCATGCCTTTGCGCCGATCGTGATTGCGTCGGTTGCGGGCACGGTGATCAACCGGCTGGAATATGGCGATGTCACCGAGTTTGATTTGGTCACACCTGGCGCGCTGCAATTCTATGTGGAGCTCCCGGCCTTTTTGATGTTGGGGCTGATCTGCGGGTTGGTTGCGGTTGTGTTGATGCGGTCGATTTTTTTCGCCGACCAACTGGGCACTGCCTTGCAGGACAAGATGGGGCTGCCACGTTGGCTGCGCCCGGCCGTGTCGGGCCTTCTGCTTGGGGTGATTGCGGTGTGGTATCCGCATATCATCGGCGTTGGCTATGAAACCACGGTACTGGCGCTGACGGGCGCGCTGGTGCTGCATCAGACGATTCTCTTTGCCATGGTGAAAACGGCGGCTGTGGCCATCACCATGGGGGGGCGTATGGGCGGAGGTGTGTTCTCGCCCTCGCTGATGGTGGGGGCGCTGACGGGTCTGGCCTTTGGCCTCATTGCCACGGCGATCCTGCCTGATGTGTCGGGCACCCATACGCTTTATGCTTTCGCAGGGATGGGCGCGGTGGCGGCGGCGGTGCTGGGCGCCCCGATTTCGACCACATTGATTGTTTTTGAACTGACCGGTGACTGGCAGATCGGTCTGGCGGTGATGGTGGCGGTGTCGATGTCCACGGCGCTTGCGTCGCGGATTGTGGATCGCTCGTTCTTTCTGACACAGTTGGAGCGGCGCAACATTCACTGCGCAGCCGGGCCACAGGCCTATCTGTTGTCGCTGTTGCGCGCGGGCAGCGTGATGCGTCCGTTGGGTGACAGCCGCTGTGCCAGCGCCGATGACTGCGCGGACTTGCTGGCGCAGGGGCTGAAGATTGAGGCCTCTGCCTCGTTGGAAGCGGCGATGCCGATCTTTGATCGCAACGACGTGACCTACCTGCCGGTGGTGACGTCTGCGATGACCGAAGAGGGCGCGCCGGAGATCATTGGCGCGCTGTATCATGTTGATTCGTTGAAAGCCTACAATCGCGCGCTGGTCGCTGCCGCAGCGGAAGAACACCGCTGATCGCAATTTTTCCGGTGGTTTCGGCGGTTTGGCGCGGTCAATTGATGTGCATCGGCGGATGCCCGCCAAGCGCAGTTATACACAACTCTGGCAAATATGTGATATTTCGGAGACGCATGCGTGTTTTCGATAACGCAAAATTAACCTTTCGCGGGCGGTTCACGAAAAAATGGTTAACCTGAGATTAATTGTGATCTTTCTTCGGAAGTGACGATATGCAAATCGATGAAATCAACCCGCTAGAGGTTGAGCGCATTGCAAAGGCAAGTGAGCAGGAAAAAGAGCGCGCATCCTATGAGGCTCTGATCAACTATGTTGTGCAGAGCGCAAGCGAAGCGCAATTATTTGGGTCCGGTGAGTCCATCGAAACGGCTCGCCGTCACCTGTCCCGCACGATCTTTAGCTGATCGCGCACCCCGGCTTTGGTCTCTGGCGCTGCTGCGCAGGGTCTAACTTGACCATAGCGGGTCGGGAGAGACGGGGCACCTGGAAATTTGCTGGTGGGCGGCGGTCCGCCAATGTGCTTGACCAAGATGGCAGAGATCTGCTGATCCGGCGCATGACGTCGGCAACAGCCAAATGATGTGGACATGTTTGTAGGCGCGTTTTGTCCTGCTTATGAGCTGGCGGCGTCATGAAATGTGACTGCCAACGCAGGTGCGAGTGGACGCCTATAGCGTGCTGCGACAGAGCTGCTCTTTAACGCTCATGCCCGCTCCACAATAGCCGAGGCAATCGCGCCTTGCAGCGGCGATATCTGCGGGCTGCGGACACATTCAAATCGGTTTTGATTGGTATGGGCTAAACGGCTGCGATGCATTTGCGCGGCCGTTGTGCCCGTCGCCCCGGTCGGAGCGGGAAAGTGCGCCACCAAAGGGCGCTGGAAGAGGACGCTGGAAGAGGGCGGATGACGTCACCCGCCCTGATCTTGTCTGATCTGCCTTACAGCTGTTCCACCTTGATCGTGTCGTCCACGACAAAGGCCAGGTGGTCCTTGATCTCTGCCACAGCGTCGAGCGGGTTTTCATAGCTCCACACCGCGTTCTCCGTCACCGAAGATTTGTTCACGATGGAGAAATAGCTGGCATCGCCTTTGTGCGGGCAATGGGTCGTCTTGTCGGTGCGGTCCAGCAGCGCAAACGCGATGTCGCCGCGGGGGAAATAGATGACTGGGGCCAGATCGCCCTCGCTCAGCTCCAGCGCGTTGCTGCTCTCTCCCAAAACGGCGCCACCAGAGCGAACCACCCAGGTGCCTGGGGCTTTGCGAATACGGATTTGTGTCATTCTTTTTCCTTCACGTCTGTCGTCTCGGTCAATATCTCAGTCTGCTGTAACAGTGGGGTATCACAACCTTGCTGTTGCGGCATCAAGCCAGGTTTTTGCGGCTTGCGTGACGTTGGGTCCGATTTTTTCGGCCACATCACGGTGGTAGCTGTCGATCCAGTCCCGTTCCGCAGGGCTAAGGAGGGCCGTGTCGATCAAGCGGCGGTCCAGCGGCACGTAGGTCAGGCAGCGCCAGGCCAGCATGTCGCGGTCGGGATCGGCGCTGGCCAGCGGGGGCGCTGTTTGCACCACCAACAGGTTCTCGATCCGGATGCCAAAGGCCCCTTCGCGGTAATAGCCGGGTTCATTGGACAGGATCATGCCGGGTTCCAGCGGCACACTGTTGGCGCGGCTGAGGCTCTGCGGGCCTTCGTGGACGCTGAGGAAGGCGCCAACACCGTGGCCAAGCCCGTGATTGAAATCCTGACCCGCCAGCCACAGCGGCATGCGGCCCACGGCCTCCAGTTCGCGGCCCGAGCGTCCGGCAGGCCAGCGCAGCTGCGACATGGCGATCATGCCTTGCAGCACCCGCGTGTAGGCGGCTCTGGCATCTGCTGAGGGGCTGCCGATGGCGAGGGTGCGGGTGATGTCTGTGGTGCCGTCGAGGTATTGACCGCCGCTGTCCAGCACCAGAAGGTCGCCGTCCTGCAGGGTTGCGTTTGTTTCCTCGCTCACCCGGTAGTGCATGATTGCCCCGTTCGGGCCGGTGCCTGAGATGGTGTCAAAGCTGATGTCGCGCAGGGCCGGATCCTTGCGCCGTTCGGCTTCGAGATGGCGCACAACATCGATTTCAGTGATGGTTCCCGGCGTTTGGGCATCGAGCCATGCCAGGGTCTCCACAACGGCGGCCCCGTCGCGCAGGTGAGCGGCGGCGCTGCCTTCGATTTCGGCGGCGTTCTTGCGGGCCTTTGGCAGGGCGCAGGGGTCGTCACCGGGGCAGAGGCTGTCGCCCAGCTGTTCTGCGACGATTTGGGGCAGAGTTGTGAGATCTGCCAGGATCCTGGCCCCGTCAGCAGAGGCCAGCTGCGCCACCGCCGCCAGAAACTCTGCCGGATCATGGGGGCGCACTGCGCTGCCCAAATGTGCGCCAAGCGAGATGAGCTTTTCCTCTGCCATGAACAGATCGACGCTGCCGGTTGCGTGCAGAATGGCAAAGCCGTGGGCGACGGGATTATGGGCGATATCACTGCCGCGGATGTTCAACAGCCACATGATGCTGTCGGGCAGGGTGATCACGGCTGCGCTGTGCCCATCGTCCTGCAGTGCCTTGGCGCGCGTGGCGATTTTCTCGGCGGCAGGGACGCCTGCGTATTCCAGCGGATGAGCCAGGACCGGTTTCATCGGTGGCGCTGGTCTGTCGGACCAGATGCGATCGACGAGGTTATCAACGGCCACAATGTCAAAACCGCGGTCGCCAAGGCGTTGGGTCAGCGTGGTGATTTGGCTTTGGGGGTGGAGCCATGGATCAAAGCCGATCCGTCCGCCCTGCGGCAGCTGCTCTGCCAGCCAGTCGGCGAGCTGCACGTCGGGCCAGGGAACAGGGGTGAACACGTCGGTTGCGACCTGTTGTTTGACCTGCGTGCGGTAGCGCCCATCGATAAACACGCCTGCGGTGTCGCGCAGCACGGCGCAAAAGCCTGCGGATCCGGTAAACCCGGTGAGCCAGGACAGCCGTTCATCGCAGGGGGCGACATATTCGCCCTGATGGGCATCCGCGCGCGGGACCAGAAATCCGTCGAGCTGGCTCTGCTCCAGTTCTTTGCGCAGCGCCGCAAGACGGGGTGGCCCCTGTTCAGGGCGGGCTGTCACTGCAAAACTCTGGAACATGGGCGAACTCCATCGATTTTGGTTGTCATGCCGACAGGACGGGATGGGACAGCAGCCCGGGATCCGGGCCGGTCCTACACAGCGTCAGCAGCTCTGAGGAGGGGCGCATTACAAGCGTTGCGCGTCTGAGCCTCACTTTTTTCAAATCCGACGGGATGAGGCAAGCCCCGTGAGACAGAAAGACCGGCACCTTGGCCAAGCGTATGAGGCAAAAAGCCTGTTAATACAGACCACCAAAGGGCTGCCAAGAGTTTGAAAATAAATCTGTTTAAGCAAGAAAGCCCCGCTGTGAAGCGAGGCTTTTGCTGGTGCTGGCACCCAATGGTTTGTGGTGGTTTAACTCGCGCGTTTCATGCCCATCACGCGGGCCCGGGCGCGCGGATCGCTGTCAAAAAGCGCGGCGAGTTGTTCGGTCATTGCGCCTGCCAACTGTTCCACATCGGTGATGGTCACCGCGCGGTCATAATAGCGGGTCACATCGTGGCCGATACCAATCGCCAGCAGCTCCACCTGTTTGCGCCGCTCGACCATGGCGATCACGTCGCGCAGGTGTTTTTCCAGATAGTTGGCCGGGTTCACGCTGAGTGTTGAATCATCCACCGGCGCGCCATCGGAGATCACCATCAGGATCTTGCGCGCCTCTTGGCGGCCCATCATCCGGCGGTGCGCCCATTCCAGAGCTTCGCCGTCGATGTTTTCTTTCAGCAGACCCTCTTTCATCATCAGACCCAGGTTGGCCCGGGTGCGGCGCATGGGGGCGTCGGCTGATTTGTAGATGATGTGGCGCAGATCGTTCAGGCGTCCGGGCAATTGCGGGCGGCCATCGTTCAACCAGGCCTCGCGGGCGAGCCCGCCTTTCCAGGCGCGGGTGGTGAAACCGAGGATTTCGACCTTCACGTTGCAACGTTCCAGCGTGCGGGCCAAGACATCGGCGCAGATTGCGGCGATAGAGATCGGACGCCCACGCATGGAGCCCGAGTTGTCCAACAACAGCGTTACAACTGTGTCGCGGAATTCGGTGTCTTTCTCGCGTTTGAAGGACAGGGGCGTGGTCGGGTTGGCGACCACACGCGCCAGACGACCGGCGTCCAGAATGCCTTCTTCCAGGTCAAACTCCCACGAGCGGTTCTGCTGCGCCTGCAGGCGGCGCTGCAGTTTGTTGGCAAGCCGGGACACAGCCCCTTTCAGCGGTTCCAGCTGCTGATCGAGATAGGCGCGCAGGCGTTCCAGTTCGGCGGGCTCGGCAAGCTCCTCGGCTGCGATTTCTTCGTCGTGTGTGTCGAGGAAAACCTTGTAGTCCGGGTCGGCCTCGGACGCGAGTTGAGGCGGTGGCGGCGGCAAGGGCGCTTCGCCATCGGGCATGTCGGTTTCGTCGTCGAAATCCTCATCCGCCATATCGTCGGCGGAGACCTGAGCCTGGCTTTCGTCTTGCTGCTGTTCCTGGCTCTGCTCTGGAGTGGCGTCTGCTTCTTCCTCGTCAGAATCGTCCTGGCCGTTGCTGTCAGGCTCTTGCTGTTCGTCCTGCTGCTGTTCGGCGTCGCTGTCCTGTTCGTCATCCATCTGATCAGGATCGTCACCCAGCTGGTCGCCGTAGCCCAGATCAGTAATCACCTGACGGGCAAATTTGGCGAATGCCGCCTGATCTTCGATGGTTTCGTCCAGATTGCCGAGCGTGTCGCCCGCCTGCTGTTCGATGAAGCCGCGCCACAGCTCCATCACATTGGCGGCGGCTTCGGGCATGGGGCGTCCCGTGGCCAGATGGCGGATCAGATAGCCTGCGGACACCGCCAATGGCGCCTCGGCCGAGGATTTGATCTGATCATAGCCTTTGCGCAGGGCTTCGGTCTGGATTTTCACATCGATGTTAGAGGCCGTGCCGGGCATGTGGCGCGCGCCCATGACCTCGCAGCGGGCGGCCTCCAGCGATTCATAGAGGTCGCGCGCCATTTCACCCGGAGGCGCGTAGCGGGCGTGGACCGAGGCGTCGTGATATTTGTGCCGCAGGGCCAGCGCGTCCGCCGTGCCACGGGCCAGCAGAACCTCTTCGCGGGTCATCCGGCGCGAGACCTGTGGCAGGCGCATCGCATCGCCGGACAATCCCGCGGGATCAACGGTGTAGGAGACGCTCAGATCAGAATCGTTGGCCATGACCTTGGTGGCTTCGGCCAGCGCCTTCTTGAAAGGATCGGCAGGGTTATCGTTGGGCTTTTTAGCCATTGAACGCACTCCAGATCGACACCGTCGGGAACAAAAGGGCGCATTCCCAACGAAGCCGTATCAAATGACTGTGTTGACTGACCGCCATGGCTGACGGATCAGTCTTCTTCCAACCAGTTTTGTCAAACAACCAGAGTGCGTCAAGCGCGACCCAAATGGCTGCTATGACGAAAACGGGCGTCACCCCAGGCTCACGTTTGCCGCGCTTTCGGGCAGCTCTTCGTCAAAGCAGCGCTGGTAGAACTCGGCCACGGTCTGGCGCTCCAGCTCGTCGCATTTGTTGAGGAAGCTCAGGCGGAAGGCGTAGCCCACATTGCGGAAGATCTCCACGTTTTGCGCCCAGTTGATCACGGTCCGCGGGCTCATCACGGTGGACAGATCGCCGTTCATGAAGGCGGTGCGGGTCAGGTCCGCGACGGTCACCATCTGGGAGATCGTCTTGCGGCCTTCTGCAGTGTTGTAGTGGGGCGCTTTCGACAGGATGATCGCGGCCTCGGCGTCGTGGCTCAGGTAGTTCAGCGTGGACACCAGCGACCAACGGTCCATCTGGGCCTGGTTGATCTGCTGGGTGCCGTGATACAGCCCGGTGGTGTCGCCCAGACCAACGGTGTTGGCGGTGGCAAATAGACGAAAGTTCGGGTTTGGCGTGATAATTTCGTTCTGATCGAGCAGGGTCAGTTTGCCGTCATGTTCCAGAACGCGCTGGATGACAAACATCACGTCGGCGCGGCCCGCATCATATTCGTCGAACACGATGGCGACGGGGTTGCGCAGCGCCCAGGGTAGGATGCCTTCGTGGAATTCGGTGACCTGCTTGCCCTCACGCAGTTTGATCGCGTCCTTACCGATCAGGTCGATCCGGGAGATGTGGCTGTCGAGGTTCACCCGCACGGAGGGCCAGTTCAGACGGGCCGCGACCTGTTCGATGTGGGTGGATTTACCGGTGCCGTGGTAGCCCTGGATCATCACACGACGGTTGTGGCTGAACCCTGCAAGGATGGCCAGCGTGGTATCGGGATCGAATTTATAGGTGGGGTCGATGGCCGGCACCCGGTCTGAGCTTTCGGCAAAGCCCTTGACGGTCATGTCCGTATCAATCCCGAACACATCGCGGACCGAAATGGTTTCGGTTGGTTTCGCGTTCATATCCAACATGCCGTCGGTCATTGCAGTCGATCCTTATCCTCATCAGCCCACAGGCGGATGCCGCGGGCAAGTCGCGTGATTGGTGCCCGATCTTGTGGGCGTGCGCAAGGCCCGACAGGGGCGTTGACCGCCTGTCGTGACGTTTTTGATGAAACTGGACCTAAGGGGGGTGTCGCAGCGTCAAAGCGGCCTATTTCTGAGCCAAGTCTGCCATCGGCGATGGGCTGTCGTTTTTGTCTCGCTTGGTGCCGTGATGCCGCTCTGGCGAGGGTTTGATCGTGTTTGGCGGGGGCGCATGCAAACGGCGGGTGTGAATGTTGGGCCTGGCTGCGTGGCAGTGCCAGGCGATGCCGGTCTTTGGGCCATTGCGTAGATATGCGCTGGCTATGCAGTCCAGCCATAGCGGCTGGTCGGAAATGACGCCTGTACAAAAGTCACGAAAGCCGGTATCTGCCGCCCCTTGGATAATGCCATCCGCGTTCCTGCGCCGTCGGGGACATCCCTGATAGTCGGCAGGTCTTTGTGGACCGGCCCCGCAGCAAGCGAAATGTATACCTTGAAAACAGCACTCGAACAGGCGCTTCAGGCGCGCGGCTACGAGCAGTTGACCCCTGTGCAGCAAGCCGTCACCGCTCCCGAATTGGAAACATCCGATCTGCTGGTCTCTGCGCAGACCGGCTCCGGTAAGACGGTGGGCTTTGGTCTGGCAATGGCGCCCACGCTGCTGGGCGAGGCGGAAACGCTGGAACGGGCGGATCTGCCGCTGGCGCTGGTGATTGCACCGACCCGCGAGCTGGCGCTGCAGGTAAAGCGAGAGCTGGGTTGGCTTTATGCCGCGGCGGGGGCCCATGTGGTGTCGACCGTTGGTGGCATGGATATGCGGGACGAACGGCGCGCGCTGGAGCGGGGGGCGCATATCGTTGTGGCGACACCGGGCCGACTGCGCGACCATATCAATCGGGGATCAATCGACCTGTCGCAGGTTCGGGCCGTTGTGTTGGACGAAGCCGATGAGATGCTGGATCTGGGCTTCCGCGAAGATCTGGAATTCATCCTCGGGGAATCCCCCGAAGAGCGCCGGACGCTGATGTTTTCGGCAACAGTGCCTGCGGGCATCGCGCGGTTGGCAGAAACCTATCTGAAAGATCACCAGCGGATCAAAACCGTGGCGGAGACGTCGCAGCATGCCGACATCGAATATCAGATGCTGGCGGTTGCACAGCGCGACACGGAAAACGCCATCATCAACGTGCTGCGCTATCACGAGGCGCCCAATGCGATCGTATTTTGCAACACACGGGCGGTGGTGAACCGGCTGACCACGCGGCTCAGCAATCGTGGGTTTTCCGTTGTGGCCCTGTCGGGCGAGCTGACCCAATCCGAACGTTCGAACGCGTTGCAGTCGTTGCGCGATGGGCGTGCACGGGTGTGCGTGGCGACAGATGTTGCGGCACGCGGGATCGACCTGCCCAAACTGGATCTGGTGGTGCATGCAGATCTGCCCTCCAGCCACGAGACATTGCTGCACCGTTCTGGTCGGACCGGGCGGGCCGGGCGGCAGGGTGTCAGCGCTCTGATCGTGCCACCCAAGGCCAAAGGCAAAGCCCTGCGGCTGCTGCGCGCCGCCAAGATTGTCGCGGAAACCACGCCCGCCCCGAGTGCGGATGCGGTCCGGGAACGCGATTTCGAGCGGCTCCTGGCCGATCCGGCCTGGAGCGATGCCATCAGCGAAGGCGAGACTGCACCAGTGGCGGAGCTGTTGGAGCGGTTCCAGCCGGAGCAGCTGGCGCTGGCCTATCTGCGCCTGTTCCACCAACGCCACAGCGCGCCCGAGGAGCTGAGCGATCCGCAGGCAGACCGTCGTGAGCGTCAGGAACGCGCGCCTTTTGGCCCGTCGGTCTGGTTTGCCATCAGCGGTGGTCGCAAAGCGGGCGCAGAGCCACGTCGCCTGCTGCCTGCCCTGTGCAACGCTGGTGGTCTGACCAAAGATGACATTGGCGCCATCCGCATCCAGTTTGACCAGAGTTACGTCGAGGTGCGCGAAAGCAATGCCGAGACGTTCTGGGGCGCTGTCAAACACGACGGCCTGGAAGAGGGCGCGACAGTCACGCGTCTGGACAAGGCACCAGATCTGCCAAAAGGTCCACGCCCGCAGGGCGGTGGTCGCGACCGGGATGGTCAGCGTGGCGAAAAACGCGGACATCGTGGGCAAGATCGGGGCGAGCGTCGGGAACGCCGGTCGTTTGATGATAAACCTCGGTTTGATAACCCCCGTGACGACAGGCCCCGCGATGACAGGCCGCGCGAAGATAAGCCGCGCTTTGACAAACCTCGCTCAGATAAGCCGCGTGGCGAGAAATCCTGGGGCGACAAGCCGCGCTCTGATCGGCCACGCTCTGATCGGCGGGATGGCGAGAAGAGCTGGGGAGACCGGCCCAAGTTTGATAAGCCCAAGTTCGATAAACCCAAGCGCACAGGTGAGGGCGGCAAAGCCACCGTCAAGGCGCGTGGCGCGTCCGATCGTGGCGACAAACCGGGTGGTTTCGGCGCGGGCAAACCTGCAGGCAAGCCCAAGCCTGATTGGTCCAACCCCTCCAAATCCGGCCGCAAGGGTCCACCGCCGCCGAAGGGCAAGCCCAACAGCAAAAAGAACAAGGCCCGCGCTGCGGCTGCTGCGGCTGGCAAGCCCGGTGGCAACGCCCGCCCGATGCGCAAAGGCTGACGGATCCGCAGGGATCTAAATGCAGATTACGACGAAACGAGAAAGGGTGGTCCCGATGGGCCGCCCTCTGTTTTTGTCTGGGTGTTTTTCTCTGGGTGTTTGTCCCAGGATGTTTGTGTCCAGATCCGTGTCCAGATTGGGTCTGTGGTGTCCGGTCGACCTGATGCTGTTCGGTCGACCTGTGCGGTGCGCGGCTTACTTGAAGCTGCGGCTGTCCTTGATCTGATCCCAGGCCCAAACGACCTCTTGCAGCTGCTCTTCCTGACTGCGGTCACCACCGTTCATGTCCGGGTGCAAGACTTTGATCAGCTTCTTGTAGGCCTTACGGATGTCGGCCTTCGACCAATCGTCTTTGGCCTCCAGAATGTCGAGCGCGCGCCGTTCGGTCGGGGGCAGACGGCGACCTGCCTGGGCCGCACGGCCCGGGTTGCGCGTCGCATTGCCGCCCAGCACCTGATGGGGGTCTTCAATGCCCAGACGGGCCCAGGCACGCGCCTCGGGGTCGCCCATGGGTTTGGTTTCCCGTTCCCAGACCTTGTCTTTGGATTGCTGCGCGTTCAGCTCGGCCTCGGTGGTGCCTTCGAAGAAGTTCCACTTTTGATTGTATTCGCGAATGTGGTCCTGGCAGAACCACAGATAGTCATCGAGCACGTCGGGTGCGCGGGGCGCGCGGAATTGGCCTGCCTCTTCGCAGCCATCGTGATCGCAGATGCGGGTCGAGGTTTCAGACGCCCCGGTGGTGCTGCGTCTGCCGCGTGGATTTTTCTTTTTGGCGGAGCGGACTGACATATCGAAGCCAAAGGGATCGGATTTGCTCATGCGGGGCACCTTCTAGACGCACTGTTCGACTCGGAGGCGACATTCTAGTCTAAGGTGCGCCAGTTTGAAGGGGGCGCGGCAAAATAATCCGGGATTTTTATGCAGGATAGAAAAGAATGAGCATCCGTGACGAAATCGAAGCCCGTCTGAACGAGGCGTTCGGGCCAACACATCTGGTTGTGACAGATGACAGCGATCAGCATATCGGCCACGCGGGCCATGATGGCAAAGGTGAAAGCCATTTCAGCGTGGTGATCCGGGCCGCGGCCTTTGGCGATATGAAACGGGTGGCGCAGCACCGGGCTGTCCACAAGGCGTTGGGCGATATTGTCCCACGCATCCATGCGCTTGCCCTGGATATCGGTGCCTGAATACCGGAGCCTAAGCCTGGCGTTTAGCGGCGATGGCCCAAGATCAGCCTGGCGACAGGGCCAAACACTGGCTTTGTCGTCACCCTGATGGTGCGATCAGTTGGTTGTTCTGTCGTAGCCCCATACGAGAGCGATGTGGGGTGAGAGGGCGACAGGCCGGACCGGCGCCAGCAGCGATACCACAGACGACCATTGTCGCAGGCGCAAGCATCCACAGAAGGGCCAGATTGGACCAGTCTGCAGCACGTGAGCGGTAGATCGGCGAGCGGTTGCTGATGTGGGAATGCTGCAACGCTGGGCAACAATCTCAGGCTCCCAGCACCCAGCAAGCAATGCCGTCAGCTGTCGTCGGTCGGGGTGCGAGCGGGGGCAGGCGGCTCTTTGCGATCCGCGCTCAGCCCGGCCCGGGCCTTCAACGCGGCAGTAAGACCGGAAACGGGGCTCAGTTCTTCAACACCATCGTCCGATTGCATCGCTGTTGCGCCGCGCCCTGGCACCTGAACTGCGCCCTCTGGTGCGAGGGGATCACCTGCGGTGGCTGTCAGAACCGGTTCTTTGGGGGCAGTTTCGAGTGGAGCGGTGTCAGTTGCTTGTGCCCGCCCGCTCCCTTGGCTTTCAACGCGTTGCGGGGTGACAGGTTGCGGGGTCACAGGTTGCGCAACCGCAGTGGGCTGCGCTGCCAGATCTGGCTGCGCGGGGGCTGCCGCCTGGGGCAGGGCGCGACGAAAGATCAGCACGTTGCGCCAATTGGTGACGGAGCCGGTCAGGCCGCTGCGTTCTTCCGACGGCAGCAGCTCTGCGCGCTGATATTCCCACCCTTCGGCGGCCATCTCGTTCAGGAGAATATCGATGGAATTGGCAAAGCGCGCCTCAGGTGTCTTCACGCCTTTGGCTTTGGTGCCTTTGGCGGGGGCGGGGACAACTTTGTATTCGTAACGCAACATGCGGCTCTCCTGTCTTAGCGCGCAGGTTTAGCGGATCCCAGCGAAGGGTCAAGATGTGGCAGCCGCGGTGGCGCGGTCCTGCCGTTTTGCGCGCGGAAGTACCCAGGACAAATGGGCCAGAATCCAGGGCGATCAGGACGCAAGGCGGCCGGACAGTAGGACGCCCGGTTCGGGTGGTGAACCGGACGCGTTGGTCGCCCTGGATGTTAGCCGGGCAGGGTGTAAGCCAGGCTGGATGTCAGTCAGGCTGGGCGTCAGTCCGTCTTGGCTTGGGCGGCCATCTGGGCCAGTGTCAGGCACACGTTGGTGGCTTTCGCCATATCCTGCACCGATACCCATTCCAGCGGACCATGTACGTTTTGCATCCCGCAGAAGATATTGGGTGTCGGCACCCCCAATTCAGTCAAACGGGATCCATCGGTGCCGCCGCGAATGGGTTGGGTGATCGGCTCGATGTTATTGGCTTTGCAGGCCGCCAGCGCCAAATCGACCGGCGTCATGTCGTCTTCGAGCCAATAGCGCATATTGCGGTACTGCGGATAAATCTCGCAGTGGATTTCCGCCCGCGGTTCGCCAGCCTGCACCGCCTCGCAGGTCTTGCGCAGGATCTTGCGTTTCTGTTCCAGCCCGTCGAGTTCGAAGTCTCGCAGGATCAGTTTGATCTCCATCTCGGACGAGCCGCCAGCCATGTCGGTGACATGCAGGAAGCCCTCGCGGTCGTCGGTGGTTTCGGGGGTCAGGGTGGCCTGTGGCAGGGTTTGCACGATCTTTGCCGCAAGATGTGCGGCGTTGACCATTTTGTCCTTGGCCCAGCCGGGATGGATGGAGACGCCTTTGACAGTGACCACCGCGCGGTCTGCGCTGAAACTTTCGTAGGTGATCTCGCCCTGCTCGGAGCCATCGAGAGTGTAGGCGAAATCGACCCCTAGGTCGGCGGGCAGTTTGGCATCAACCCCACGACCGATTTCTTCGTCCGGGGTGAACGCCACGCGCAGCGTTGGGCGCTTGATGTCGGGGTTGTTCAGCAGATGGCGGGCCAGGGTCATCACGATTGACACACCGGCCTTGTCGTCCGCCCCGAGGAGCGTGAGGCCTGAAGCGGTCACGATGTCTTCGCCCACTTTAGTGGCCAGATAAGGACTTTCTGTTGGGGATAGGACCAGATCCGGGTTGTCAGGATAGCTGATGTCTGCGCCGTTCCACCCCTTTATCACGCGGGGTTTGACGCCCGCTGCGTTGAACTGCGGTGCTGTGTCCACATGGGCCAGGAACCCCACTGTTGGCCCCTCGGCGGTGCCGGGAATGGTTGCAATCACCGCGCCATAATCTGTGAGCTGGACATCCTCCGCCCCGATCTCTTTCAACTCCCCCACAAGGAGGTTGAGCATATCGTATTGAATGGCGGTGCTGGGGGTGCTCGTCGCGGTTTCATCGCTTTGGCTGTCGATGGCGGCATATCGCACCAGCCGGTCCTGAAGTTCCTGATCAAATGTATCGGTCATTTTGGCTCCTGAAATTTTGCCTGAGGAAAGCCGCTTACCCAGACAAGGTCAAGCCAGTGGGCTGAACGCGACTGTCGCGGGCATTGGTGGGCCAAGTGCGGCACCAGACCGAGGGTGGGGTAAAGCCCTGCCGTCATGCTGCGGGCAGGCCTCGGACATGATGGGACGTTCGGGGGCGGCACGGAAGGGGGTTGCACGGCAAGGGGAGGTGGGGACGCATGGCACCCCGGGGCAGGCACGAAAAAGGGCGCCGCGGGGGGCGCCCTTTTGCAATCAGGATTGTGGCTGGGATCACTCGCCCAGTTTTTTGGCAACCAGTTCGTTCACGGCCTTTGGGTTGGCCTTGCCGCCGGTGGCTTTCATCACTTGGCCGACAAACCAGCCTGCCAGTTTCGGGTTCACCTTGGCCTTTTCCACCTGTGCCGGGTTGGCGGCGATGATCTCGTCCAGGGCGGCTTCGATGGCGCCTGTGTCTGTCACCTGCTTCATGCCGCGCTCTTCGACGATCTGAGCGGGATCACCACCTTCGGTGTAGACGATTTCGAACAGATCCTTGGCGATCTTACCGGAAATCGCGTCCGAGGCGATCAGGTCGATGATGCCACCCAGCTGCGCGGGCGAGACCGGGCTTTCGGTGATGGTCTTGTCGTCTTTTTTCAAGCGGCCAAAGAGTTCGTTGATCACCCAGTTTGCAGCCAGCTTGCCGCTGCGGCCCTTGGCGGTGTCTTCGAAATAGGCGGCTGCCTCGACCTCAGCGGTCAGCACCGAAGCGTCATAGTCCGACAGACCGAAGTCTCCGATGAAGCGCGCTTTTTTCTGATCCGGCAGTTCCGGCAGGTTGGCAGCGATATCGTCGACCCAGGCTTGTTCGATTTCCAGTGGCAGCAGGTCGGGATCAGGGAAGTAGCGGTAGTCATGCGCTTCTTCCTTGGAGCGCATGGAGCGGGTTTCGCCCTTGTCCGGATCATAGAGCCGGGTTTCCTGGTCAACCGTGCCACCGGCTTCGACGATGGCGATCTGGCGGCGTGCCTCGACCTCGATCGCCTGCTGGATGAAGCGCATGGAGTTCATGTTCTTGATCTCGCAGCGGGTGCCAAGGTGGCTGAAGTCCTGGGTTTCCTGGTACTTCTCGTACTGGCCGGGACGGCAGATCGACACGTTCACGTCCGCACGCAGGTTGCCGTTTTGCATGTTGCCATCGCAGGTGCCGAGGTACTGCATGATCTGGCGCAGTTTGGCGATATAGGCGGCGGCTTCTTCGGGCCCGCGAATATCAGGGCGGGAGACAATCTCCATCAGGCAGACGCCGGTGCGGTTCAGATCGACAAAAGACATGTTGGGATCCATGTCGTGGATCGATTTGCCTGCGTCCTGCTCCATGTGGATGCGTTCGACACGCACGGTGCGCGCGGTGCCATCGCCCAGTTCCACCAGAACTTCGCCTTCGCCCACGATGGGGTGATAGAGCTGCGAGATCTGGTAGCCCTGTGGCAGGTCAGGGTAGAAGTAGTTCTTGCGGTCAAAGGCGGACCACAGGTTGATGTCGGCTTTCAGCCCCAGACCGGTGCGCACCGCCTGCTCGACGCAGTATTCATTGATCACCGGCAACATGCCGGGCATTGCTGCGTCCACGAAGGCCACGTTGGAGTTCGGCTCTGCGCCGAATTTGGTGGACGCGCCGGAGAACAGTTTGGCGTTGGAGCTGACCTGGGCATGCACCTCCATACCGATGACCAATTCCCAGTCATGCTTGGCGCCCGCGATCACCTTGGGCTTGGGGAGTTCATATGTCAGGTCGAGCATGGTTTTCCGCCGTATCCGAATGTCTATGTTGGCAAGCGTTCTAGGCGTCTGCGTGCGCCGGGGCAAGGGGGCATGACGGACCAGAGGGCACATCACCATCTGCTTTGTGCTGGTCGCAGGCCGAGGTGGCGAAAATCCAGCCCTTAGCGTTTGGTTGCTTGTGCCTGATTCAGCCTCTTGGCGGTGTTCATGAGCGGAGTTAGAACGGTCCTCCCAGACAAGTTAAATCAGACCCATTAAACCTGACCCACAAAACCAGAGCCATGAAACAGGAGGCCGCCCGTGGACACTTCGACCCGGATCCATCAGACCATCGCAACCGAAATCGGCGCGGCCCCCAAGCAAGTGAGCGCTGCAGTGGGTCTTTTGGATGACGGCGCAACTGTGCCTTTCGTGGCCCGCTACCGCAAAGAGGCCACTGGTGGTCTGGATGATGCGCAGCTGCGCAAACTGTCGGAGCGGCTGGATTATCTGCGGGAGTTGGAGAAGCGGCGCGCGGCAATCGTCGAGTCGATCAAAAGCCAGGACAAATGGAGCGATGATCTGGCGGTGGCGCTGGCCAAGGCCGAAACCAAAGCGCAGCTGGAAGACATCTATCTGCCCTATAAGCCCAAGCGCCGCACCAAAGCGATGATCGCGCGTGAAAACGGGTTGGAGCCATTGGTGGAGGCTATTCTCGCGGATCGTCGGGCTGATCCTGAAACCTTGGCTGCCGCCTACACCAGTGACGCGGTGGCAACGGTGAAAGATGCGTTGAACGGTGCGCGTGATATTCTGAGCGAACGGCTGACGGAAAATGCAGACCTCCTGGGCCGCTTGCGCACTTTCCTGCAGGCCGAGGCCCAGCTGACGGCGCGTGTGGTGGAGGGCAAGGAACAGGAAGGCGCCAAATTTTCCGACTATTTTGCCCATACCGAGCGCTGGGCAGATGTGCCTTCGCATCGGGCGCTGGCGATGTTGCGCGGCTCGAACGAGGGTGTGTTGACCGTGGATGTGGCCCCGGACCCTGAAACCGGCGTTGCAAGGGTCGAAACCATGGTGGCCGCCGTTCTGGGCGCTGAAGGCGATGGGCCGGGTGACATCTGGCTGCGCAAAGTGGCAGGCTGGTGTTGGCGGGTGAAGCTGTCCCTGTCGATGATGCTGGAGCTGATGGGCGATTTGCGCGCCCGCGCGCAGGAAGACGCCATTCAGGTATTTGCTCGTAATCTTAAGGATTTGTTGTTTGCTGCACCTGCGGGTGCCCGGCCTACGCTGGGTCTTGATCCGGGCATACGGACCGGCGTCAAGGCGGCGGTGGTTGATGCCACTGGCAAACTGGTGGCGACCGAGACGCTCTATCCGTTTCAGCCAAAAAACGATCTGCGCGGGGCGCAGGTGTCGATTGTGAAACTGATCGCGGAACATGGCGTCGAGCTGATTGCCATCGGCAATGGCACTGCCAGCCGCGAGACCGAGAAGATGGTGGCAGAGGTGCTGAAGCATCTGCCTGCCAAGGTGAAGGCGCCGACCAAAGTGGTGGTGAGCGAAGCGGGCGCATCGGTCTATTCCGCCTCTGAATTGGCATCACGGGAGTTCCCAGATCTGGACGTGTCCCTGCGCGGGGCGGTGTCCATTGCGCGGCGTTTGCAGGATCCGCTGGCGGAGCTGGTGAAGATCGAACCCAAGAGCATCGGGGTCGGGCAATATCAACATGATGTGGATCAGTATAAGCTGTCCAAATCGCTGGAAGCAGTGATCGAGGATGTGGTGAACGCGGTTGGCGTGGACCTTAACATGGCCTCCGCGCCGTTGTTGTCCCATGTCTCGGGTCTTGGCCCCGGTCTGGCGGAGGCAATCGTGGCGCACCGGGACATGAACGGCGCCTTTGCCTCGCGCAAAGACCTGTTGAAAGTGGCGCGCCTTGGTCCCAAAGCGTTTGAACAATGCGCCGGATTCCTGCGCATCCGGGATGGCAAAGAGCCGTTGGATGCGTCCTCCGTGCATCCCGAAAGCTACGATGTGGCCCGCCAGATCGTGGTGGCCTGCGGGCGTGATATCCGTCAGATCATGGGGGATGTAAACGCTCTGAAATCACTGCGGGCGAGCGATTTTGTCGGCGGCGATGTCGGTCTGCCGACGGTGCGCGACATTTTTCAGGAACTGGAGAAACCCGGCCGTGACCCGCGCCCGTCCTTCGTAACGGCATCGTTCAAAGAGGGCGTGGAGACGATCACCGATCTCAAACCCGGTATGGTGCTGGAAGGCACGGTGACCAATGTCGCGGCCTTTGGCGCCTTTGTGGACATCGGTGTGCATCAGGACGGTCTGGTCCATGTCAGCCAATTGGCGGATCGCTTCGTGAAAGACCCGCATGAGGTGGTTAAAACCGGTCAGGTCGTGAAGGTGACCGTGACCGAAGTAGACGTGCCCCGCAAACGCATTGGTCTGACCATGCGAAAGGATGGTGGTGCATCGGCCAAACAAGAGCGTGGATCGTTCGGAGCAGGCAAAGGGTCTGGGGCGAGAACAGCTGCCAAAGCAGGCGGCGGTGCGGGCAAATCGTCCGGACCCAAAGATCGCGGCCCAGGGCAGAAAGGCGCACCAGGTGCGCGTTCTTCTGGTCAAGGGTCTTCTGGCCATCGCTCCTCGGGCCACCGCTCATCGGGTACGGGGGCTTCTGGTAAGGGCTCGTCAGGAACCGGCTCGTCAGCGCCTGGCGCGCTTGGGGCCGCTCTGATGGATGCGTTCAAGAAGTCCTGATCGGCATTCCGATGGCCGCGCGCGCTGTGAGGCGTCGATGAGTTGTCTGTGGCCTGTTTAGTCAGGCGAAACATGCAGCCCGGTGTCGGAGAATTCCACAGTGCGCCCGGCCTCAATTTCGGAGCGGAACAGCCCCGCGATGAATGTCATGGCATCGCGGCGACCTGTGTCGGCAAAGCGCCGTGGTGAGCTGACGCGCAGATTGTTGTCAAACCGCTGGGCCGCATGGGCCCAGATCATCGGGTGGATTTCGCGCAGATGCTGGCGGATCAACCAATTTGCAGCCTTGGCGATTTCATCGCAGCAGCGCGGGTCGGCTGCATCATCAGGCGCGTCATAGCGCAAAGCCACGGCGCAATAAGCGGCCAGAAGATTGACCATTTCCTGGTCCGACCTGCGCTGCAGAATGTCGCGCAACCCATCGAGGAAAAAGCCGATGTCGACCCGTCTGCGGGCCTCCGGATCCAATGCGATGGCGTCAAAGTAGACCCAAGCATAGCCCCCGGCGCCCCAGCTGGCCTCGGTACGGGCGGCGGTGCGTCGCGCTTCCAGTTCCAGCGCGGGGTAGCTGCCAAACCAGCGCGGCAGCATATGGGTGCCAAGGCTGCGCATATGGCGATGGTTGTCTGGGTCCAGATCAATCAGGGCGGCAAAATCATCGGCAACCTGCATGGTGGTGCTGTCGCGTTGCCCAGAAAACAGTGCGCATTTCGCCGCGGCGATAAAGGGGCTATCCAGTGCAATGCCATCCAGCGGATGCAGCAAAGTGGCCGCGCGATCAAAATGGGCAGCGCAGCGATGGTTTTGCGGCGCAGGCGTGGCCGCCTGATCGGCGTGTCCGCGCCACAGCCAGGCGACATCAATATGCGCCAGCGCGACCAGGCTGCGCAGATAGGGGTCATCGCGATTGTCGGCGGCCATCGCCTCCAGCCCCATGACCCCCTCAATCATCTTTCGTCGATCCTGGGATTGGCCAAGGCTCAGTTTGTGCTCTTGTCGCTAACAAGCGATATGTCCGGTGTAGGTAACATGCGATCTGTCCGGTTTTATCATGTCTCCGAAAGGAGGCGTTATGAAGCGGACAGAAGTGTTACAGGAAGTTCGACTTATGAAGTTCGAAGACGTGTATTCGC